>JAEZBP010001149.1 GCA_023427125.1 Pseudomonadota bacterium
AAGGGGCTCGGAGCGGCTAACTCCGGGCCTCGCGTTTGTCTGCCGCCGCCACCCTATGCGCGGCTTGCGATCCCGTCAGGAAACCGGAGCCCGGTCAGATTCCTACGGTTTTTGATGGCCATCGACAATCAGTGCGCGTCGCTATACCGCAAGCTCGCCGTCGCCTCCCGCGGCGAGCTGGGGGCGCGGCTCGGGGCGCTCGATCCGGCGAGCGTCGAGCGCTCGATCGGCTGACCTCCGCCCGATCGAGACTCCGAGCGGCCGGCCGTCAGCGCGGGCGCAGCGGCGGTGGCGCAGGTCCGAGCGGCGCGGCCACGGGCGGCGGAGACCGAGGTGCGTCGCGGCGGCGCTCGCGACGGATCAAGGTGAGCGAGACCTCCGTCTCGCCGGGCTCGATCCTGCGCTCAGCCGTCTCGTAGCCCTCACGCTCCGCGGCGGTGAGCGCCGGGAGGTTGGGGATCGTGGCCTCGCACGGAGCGGTGCACATGAAGACCCCGTCGACGCTCACGCGAGCGCCGGGCGGCTCGGTGATGAAGCGAATGCGGTGTGCCCGTGCTTCGGGCGCGCTCGGAATGGACGGAGCTGCCGTGGCCACGGCGGGCTCGGGTGGGCGAGGGGGTGGCTCCGGCGAAGCACCGCCGGCCCCACGCTCGGTGTCCTCGACGGGAGCGCGGTCACCCCCCCTCGTGGGAGACGGCCCAGCCGCTGACCGCGGCGAGCACGGCGCTGAACGCGAGGGCCGCGCCGGCTGCGAGCTTGATGACTCGCGAGCTCCGTCCCCCCGCGATGGGCTCGGCGCCATTGGGCGTCGGTGTTGCTGGGACGGTGGCGAGTGTGTCGACGATCGATGGCGGGAGCGCGAGCGAACGCGGCGCCGTGCTCGGCGCATGCGCGACATGTGCTTCCAGCGCGCCCGCGAGCTCGTGCGCGCTCTGCCAGCGGTCCTCCTTCGCCTTCGCCATCGCGCGCTCGATGATGCCGATGAGCTCGGCCGAGACGTCCGGCCGGAAGCGAGCGATCGCCGGTGGGCGGTCGGCCATGATCTTCAGCACGAGCTCGGGATAGCTCTCCGCGTCGAAGGGAAGCTGGTTCGTGAGCGCCTGGAACAGGATCGTGCCGATCGCGTAGATGTCCGCGCGATGATCGAGCTCCGCGGCGCCGCGGAACTGCTCGGGCGCCATGTAGCGTGGCGTGCCGAAGAGCTGCCCGGTCTTCGTGATGTTCCCGCTGGCCCCGTGGAGGAGCTTCGCGATCCCGAAGTCGAGGATCTTCACGACCTCCGAGCGCCCGCGCCGGGTGAGGAACACGTTCTCGGGCTTCAGGTCGCGGTGGACGATGCCGTGGTCGTGTGCGGCGGCGATGGCGTCGGCGATCTCGGCGCCGATGTGCGCAACCGTCGCCTCCGAGAGCGGGTGCTCTCTCGTGATCCGCTCCGCGAGCTCCTCACCGTCGAGCATCTCCATTGCGAGGAACGCGCGCCCCTCGTCTTGCCCGAGGTCGAAGACCTCGACGATGCCGGGGTGCCCGATCGCCGCGGCCGATCGCGCCTCTTGGATGAAGCGCATGACGAGCTCGTCGTTGTCGCTGTAGTTGGGCAGCAGCACCTTGAGCGCGACGGATCGCCCGAGCTGGACGTGAGTCGCGCGGTACACCACGCCGAATCCCCCCTTCCCGATCACGCGCTCGATCCGATATCGGCCGGCGATCGTCGCGCCGCTCTCGAGCTCTGCGCTCACCGCTCATCCCTCATCGGTCGGTCCTGACGTCTGCGCGCGAGCGATGCGGCCCGAGCGAGAGATCGAGCACGAGGGTCGCGGCGAGGACGAGCGCGCCGCCGATCATCAGCGCGTCGGCCGTCGCGTTGAGCGTGCTGACCTCGTCGAGCTGCCCGCGTGTCGGGCCGACGCTTGAGAAGAACGCGTCGCGCCTCGTGAGCGCGAAGGCTCCCACGCTGACGCCCGCGATCACACCGGCAGCGCCGATGCCGTAGGACGCCCAGCGCAAGATCTCGAGGGCGAGCGCGGTGCTCGGATCGACCAGGCTCGCGGTGACTCGAGTGGCGCTCCCGGCCTCGAGCACGAGATCCTCGGCCCACGGCTCCCGGCCAGGAGCGTGGATCGCGACACGACGTCGCCCCGGCTCGAGCGCGCTCAAGGTGAGCGGCGCGGTCCCGACGGCGCGCTCGTCGATCCGCACGTTGGCCCCGGCCGGCGCGCTCACGGTGAGGAGGGCCACGGAGGAGGCGACCCGCTCGAGGGTGACGGTGAGCGTCGAGGACGCGCCCTCCTCGATGTGGACGCGACGGGTGAGCTCGGTGAAGCCGCGCTGACGTACGCGAACGCGGTGCTCACCTGCCCTCAGCGTGAGCTCGAGCGGGGTGGTGCCGAGCTCGCGATCATCTTCGGCGACGACGGTCGCGCCCTGCGGAGTGCTCACGATTCGCACCCGGCCCACGCGCTCTTCGAGCGTGCAACTCGCGGCGATGACCCGTCCTCGCTCCGAGGTCACGGTGACCTCAGCATCGCGATGCCCCTCGGCGCGCGCGAGGATCGTGCGCTCTCCCGGCTCCACGGCGACCCGTCGCGGCGACTCACCGACCGAGCCGAGCTCCACGCGATCGACGTAGAGGCGCGCGCCCGGTGGGATCGTCACGACGTCCAGCACGGCGACGCGGCCGGCGAGGCGGTCACGGGCCTCGACGCCCCGCGCTCGAGCCGCGTCGTCGAGCTCGAACTGGCGCAGGTACGTCTCGTACCAGTTGTACGCGTCCGGCCACCGGCGCATCACCTCGTAAGTCTGGGCGATGTTGAAGGTCACGTTCGAGTTGGGGACCAGGCGATTCGACGAGAGGAAGCGCTCGAGGGCCTCCGCGAACCGTCGCTGTCCATAGAGCTCCGCACCGAGCTCGAATTGGAGCTGCGCCTCCGAAGCGTCATCCGCCTGAGCGGGCGGTGCGCTCAGGAGCGAGAGTATGAGCGCGAGCGAGGCGGCTACGCGGAGGGACCACATACCGTCGTTCCCTCCGGCCGCGTGACGTTCACGCAGTCGAGCTCGAGCTCGGAACAGTCCGCCTGGCTCGTGCACCTCGGGAAGCAGATGCCGATGTCGATGCCCGGTGTGACCTCCACACACGCTTGGCCGGCGGGACATCCCTGGCGACGCACCGAGCAGTTGCTCACGCATCGCCCCAGCGTCGAGGGGCAGAAGCCCGATGCGCACTCCGAATCACGCAGGCACCGCGCGAGGGAGTCCGCGCCGTCAGAGCGGGGGCCATCCGCGCACTGAGTGAGGTAACGATCGCAGTATCCCGAGCCGCAGTCCGCGTCGGCCTGGCAGAAGAAGCTGCAGACGCCGCTCGGCCCGCAGCTGCCGGTGTCGTTCCCGCAGTCTTCGTCGCGCGAGCAGGGCAGTTGGCAGAGCCCGCTCGCCGGGCCGGCGCCGATGTCGGTGCACTCGGTGCCGCCGTTGCAGAGTGGCGCGGCCTGATCGCAGGCGCGGAAGCATTGGCCGCCGGGCGTCCCGCCCATGGCCTCGGTGACGCACACCGCGCCGGCCGAGCAGTCTGCATTACAACCGCAGGGCCGATCGTCCTCGACGCTACCGGCCGCCGCGACGCAGCTCTGGGTGCTCGCGTCCGGCCACGCGACGACGGCGTCGCCGCCGTCGACTTCCGTGAAGCCGCCATCGCAGCCGATGCATGCGATGAGCAGCAAGGGCAAGGTGCGGGTCGTTGATCGCGCCATCGTCACTCCAGGGGCATGAGGTCTCGAGGGGCGAAGACCCGCGCACGCAGCGCGCCGTCGCTGCGGTCCGTGCCATTGCCCCCGAAGTCATTGAAGAGCACGGCGACCGACCCGTCCGCCCCACGCGCGCCGGCCGGCCTGAGCTGGTCGCCAGCCTCGCTCTCGTCGACGCGGAACGGCTCGCTCCCGCACGCTGGATTGGCGAAGCGCGGTGCGCCCTCTCCGTCGAGGAGGATGCCTTCGATCGACGCGCCTCCTTCATCGTCGGCCTGCGCCGAGCGCCTCTGCCACGTGACGAAGAACCCCGAGTCGAGCGCCGCCACGCCCGGCATCCACTCGTCGCCGCCGCCCGCGCCGACCGTCGCGGACGCCCCCAGCGGCTCCCCACCGGGCGTGAGCCGCGCCGCGAACACGCGGACCGGCCCATCGTCGGCCCGCGCGCCGAACGCCACGAGCGCGCTCTCTCCGTCGAAGGCCGAGTCCATCGCGGCCGTGGCCACCGCGCGCGGTCCGGCGGAGTAGATCGTGCGCTGCGGGCCGACGATCCGGAGCGTGTCGTCGAGCACCATCGCCTCGACGCTCGGTGTGCGGCTGACGACGTCCACGCTGGACCAGGCCACGAGCACCCCCGCGCTGGTTCGCACCGCGGTGAGCCCGCCGATCTGAGGGCGCTCTCGGATGATCGAGGCCGCGCCGCCCGACGGATCGAGGTGCGTCGGGAGGAACTGCGGACCGAAGACGTCGGGGGTCACCACCCGCGCGCGCAGATCGCAGCCGGCGCTCGTGAGCCCACACGAGGCCCACACGACGACGAAGATCTCGCCGCTCGTGCGCACCGCGACCACGTCCGCGACGTAGCGGTCCGGAGGGTCGTCGGAGACTTGGAAGGGCGCGGTCTCCCAGGCGGGGCAGCCACCGACCGAGATGCCGAGCGCCGCGACCTGCGCACCGCCGGCGGGCGGCGTCGCCTCGATGCTCGTCTCCCCCCGCCAGTCGCCCCAGACGAGGAGCCCGACCCGCTCGTCCACCGGTGGCTCGACTCCCCCGAAGAAGAGCTGGTGCGCCGGGGTGCTCGCATCGGCTGGCGCGTACGTGAGGTCGTCGTCAGGGCTGTCGCACGTGCGCGTCGGCGTGCCGTCCGGCGCGAGGACGACCCCGCGCAGCTCGTGCCGGAGCGGGTCGCTGCTCACCTCGCTGGAGAAGACGGCGAGCAGCTCGCCGGTCGGCAGCGCGCCGAGCGAGCGCGGACTCGAGCTGTACTGGCGGCCCTCGGTGCGCCGGTTGACGTCGTGGTCCGCCGGGGCGGCCCGCTGGCAGACGTCGATCGCGTTCACGAAGGAGCAACCGGTGGCGGTCGCCTCGAGCGTGGCCACGACGAGGAGCACCAGGGAGCGCGAGCGCATGACGTAGGCGAGGATGCGCGGATCGTACCGGCGACTCCATAGTCAATTCGATGAGCCATCTCGCGCGTTCGCAGCGCTCAATGGATTGACTATTGATCGGCCTGTGAGTACGTGACAAATGTGGGCGGAGGAGGTTGAATGACAGCGAATGAACTGGCGGGCTCGGAAGGAGCAGCGAAGCAACCCGTGGCGGTGGTTACGGGCTGGTACACGCGAATCGTGACAGCCGAGCCCGATCGCGTCGCGTGCGGGGTCGTAAGGTCCTTACGGGCGTCGCACATGGCCCCGGGCGGCGTGTGCAGGCCCGCCCACTCGGCGCGGGGGGACTGCTCCATGCGCTCCTCGTGCTCGACGCTTCCGCCTGTCGCCGCCGTGATTCTGATGCTCGTGGTGGTGGCGTCGGGATGCAGCTTCACCCACCGTATTCGGTTGCAGGGCGCGGACCTCGATCCGGTCCCGCTCTCGCGGAGCGCTCGGACCCGCGTCGCGATCGTGCTCGCGCCGCCGGAGTTCGCGACGACTCAGGAGACGTCGACCGACGGCCACACGTTCATCTTCGAGGACCTGAACATCTTCTACGAGCGCGCGTTTCGCTCGGCGCTGCAGGGCCGAGTTGCGACCCTCGACTTCGTACCGAACGCGACGCCGGGTTACGACGCCTACGTGTTCCCGTCGCTGTCGCTTCAGGCGAGCGGAGCGTTCGTGCACCAGTGCAGTGCGACTTACGGCCTGCGCGTGGTGGACGGACGTGGAAGGACGCTCGCCGCCCAGACCGCGCAAGGACAGCATCCGTTCGGCCCGATCTCCGCGGCAGAGGCAGCCTGCACCGTCGCGATGCTCCAGGCCTATGCCGAGGTGACGCTTCCGGTGCTCGGGTCGCTTGACGCGATTGCCCCATAGCGGGCTCCCTTCCACGCAGCGATGGATTGTGATGCCTCTGCGTGGCGTCGGGCGGCGCCAGCTGACTGACGTTGATGCTTGGATGATCTGGTCGTGTGAAATTCTGCTTATCCGCGACGAGGTGAACGATGATACGGTCCATCGCCCGTGCATTCCTGATGCTGGTAGTGTTGGTCGCGACTGGCTGTGTGCATGAATTTAGCCACATGGCTACGCACGAGCTCAGCTCGGGACCCGAGCAAGAGGTTGATGTTGTCTGGGTCCGGGTGGGCGCAGATATCCTGTACCGGTGCACCAGCTATCATAATGCACCGATGTGTCTGCGCGCTCAGTTCAGGTGATGAGCCTGCGCGTGGTGGGAGGTGTCAGTGATGCGACGGATGGTTGTGTGGTGGTTACTCGCCTCGCTTGGGTGTAACGACGGGACGCTGTCGGTTCCTGACGCAGCGACGATCGACGGTAGCGCCTGCGCGTCCCGCTCGATCGAGGGGACCACCGGGAGCTGCGGAGATGGCTGCGACAACGACGGGGACGGGCGCGTGGACTGCGCCGACCCCGGCTGCGCGGGCCGTGGCGGCTGTCCCGTGGATGCCGGGGACGTGATCGCGGAGGACGCCGGCGTCGAGGACGCGGGCGTCGAGGACGCGAGTGCGGAGGAGGCCGGCGACAGCGGGGCGAGCTGCTGGGCCGGCGCTGAGGCGGACGCGACGGCCTGCTCGGACGGGTGCGACAACGACTTCGACGGGCAGGTCGACTGCGAGGACTCGGGCTGCGCAGGGATCGGCGGCTGTCCCCCGACGTGCGCGCCGGGCGCGGAGACCACCGCCACGCTCTGCAGCGACGGGTGCGACAACGACTTCGACGGCGCGATCGACTGCGGAGACTCCGGCTGCGCCGGCGTGGGCGCATGTCCGCCGGGTTGCACCTCGGGCGCGGAAAGCTCGGCGCCGCTCTGCAGCGACGGCTGCGACAACGATGGCGATATGCTGACCGACTGCGCCGACCCGGGCTGTGCCGGGCTCGGCGCGTGTCCGCCTGCGTGCCCGTCGGGGTCGGAGTCCACGGCAGCGCTCTGCGCCGACGCCTGCGACAACGACGGCGACGGACAGGTCGACTGCTCCGACAGCGGGTGCGCGGGCGTCGGCTCCTGTCCACCGCTTCCCGTCTGCACCCCTGGGGAGACGCGTTGCTCCGGGCCCACCGAGATCCAGACCTGCACATCGACCGCGCAGTGGCCTGCGTCCAGCATGTCATGCCCGCTTGGGTGCAACACGGTGGGAGGCGCCCACTGCGCGGAGTGCAACACCGGCGCCCTTGGCTTCACCTGTGATGCTGCCGGCAACCGCGTCCGCTGCGGTGCCGACGGGCGCGTCATGACGGAGTCATGCCCGCGTGGGTGTAGCGATGGCGTGTGCATCGGGCCACGCACGATCAATGTCGTCAACGATCTCCGCAATACCGCGCTCGGTGGGATCGATTGGGATCGGCTGAACGGGATCATCAGCGTTCGGATCGCGAGCACGGAGGCTGCCGTCAGGGCGGGTACCGGTGAGAGGATGACGGGTCCTTACGACCTGATCTCACCCGGAGGCTCCTCTTGCTCCGGGTTCAGCTGTACCGACTCGTTCGACACCGAGTCGATGGGCACGAGCTACTACGTGCTCATCATGAACGACTGGTATGACTACTCCTATGGCGTACCCGGTATCAAGCGCGGGAGCGCGGTGACATGCTGTTCGTGCTCGGCGGTCTGCGAGAAGTGGGCGATCGTGCACGTGACCGGTCACACCGGCGGGGAGCTCGTCATTCGCGCGTCGGACTTCCTTCCCCAGACGACGTGGTGCGGCAGCTCGTTCTGCTCGTGAGCGCCCGCCCCAGCGGGCGGCGAGCTCACGAGGCGAGATCGAGCCGATGCCCTCCGGCGCCGCCGCAGCCTCACGACTCGTCGGCGTCCTGCTGGATCGGGTTGGCGTACACGATCTCGCGGAGCGCGGTCAGGGTCTGCACCCCGAGCCGGCGCATCGCCGTGCGCAGGTGGTTGGAGACCGTCGACTGCGCGAGGCCGAGCGCGTAGGCGATGTGCTTGTTCGAGTAGCCGAGCGCGGCGTAACTGGCGACCTGCCGCTCGCGATCGGTGAGCCCACCCGGCCGCGGCACCGACGGGTCGTTGCGGCGAGCGACGAGGAATCGGCGGCCGTCCCGGTCGAAGCGGTCGACGAGGGACCAGCGGCCGCTGACAAGACCCTTCCAGGCCTTCAGCGCGGCGTCCGGGTCCCGGCGGCCTGCGCGGCTGCGCGCCCTCTCCACGGTGGCGGCGGCGTCTTGCAGCGCGTCGCGGGCGGTGCGGCTCTGCGCGTCGGCCTCGGCGTGGAGCACCCGCCCGGCGGGGTCGAGCACGGCCTCGCCGTCGCTGTCGGCGAGCGCGCCACGAAGACGGAGACCGGCCAGGACGTGGGCCATGACCCGCTGCCACCGCGCCTCGTCGGCGGCCGGTACGCGCATCTCTCGCCGCAGCGGTGCGAGGAGCATCACTCCGGCCAAGGTCGAGTCGACCATCTTGGCGGCAAGTGAGTCTTGAATTCCAAAAGCGTGCAGGGGTGTGAAGGGTCGCCACTCCCGTAACTCGATGTCCTGATGGATGCGCTCAAGCTCGGAGCTCGACGTGGCGAGCGCACGCGGAGAAGCCCAGCTCCCATGGACCTCAGCGCGTGAGAGACCGCTCGTCACCGAGTTGAGCAGGTCCATCACATCGTGCGGAACATCTCCGGTCGTCACCGCGGCGTCGAAGTGGACCGCGGCGCCGGGACCGACGTGAAACGCCACCGAGAGCAAGCCGACGCCGTGGTCGAGCGCCGGCTGTGCGGCGGTCGCCACGCCCGCCAACCACGCGTCGGTCGGCGCATCGAGCCGGTATGCGGCCTCGACCACCGCGAGGGAAGTGCGTTCGAATCCTCCTGCTGCCATGTGTCTCCTGAGCTGCGGCGCGGTCTCACATTCGGAGCCTCAGCCGCCGCGGCGGTACGCGCCGGGTGTGATGCCCATCACTTGGCGGAAGGTCCGCGTCATGTGGGCCTGGTCGGAGAAGCCGACCTCGGTGGCCACCGCGGAGAGCGGCTCGCCGTAGCGCAGGCGCTCCATCGCGCGGCGTACGCGGACCAGCTTCAGGTATTGGTGCAACGGCACACCGAAGTGGGCGCGGAACTTACGCTCGAGATGGTACTTCGAGATCCGGGCGTGGCTCGCGATGTCGTCGAGCCGCAGCGTCTCGGCGTAGCGGTCCTCGAGGAGCTCGCGGGCCCGCGTCAGCGAAGAGTCGCTCCCGGTGTCGAGCGGAGGCGGACGCTCGCCGTGGTGGGCGAACGCGTGGACGACGAGCTCGGTCAAGCGCGCTTCGCGCTCGAGGAGGTCGGTCGCGGGCTCTGCGACGGCTCGGTTCGCAGCCCAGAGGAGCGAGGAGAGCGTCGGATCGCTGGGAGTGAAATTGGCGAAGTGAGGGATCGCGGTCACGCCGAGGACCTGCTGAATGTATGCGGGCGCGAGGCAGAGGTTGACCATGTCGAGGTGGCCGCTCGAGCGCGTGTTGATGATCGCTTCGTTCGGGTCGAGGAGGGCTACGTCGTCCCCGACCACTTCGAGGGCGTTGCCGCGATAGCGGTTCTCCGCCCGCGCTCGGTGGAGCGTTCGAGGTCCCGCCCGGCTGAACCAGTAGCCCTCGGTGATGTGGCGAAAGCGGCGGTTCGTGCTGCGCATCACCCAGAGGTCGACTCCGGGCAGCCCGGCCGGGCGACGCACGACGATGCGCTCCGACACCCCATCGGGGGCGCGCTCGGCGCTGAACGGCGGCGCGGTGTCATCGAGGCTGGATGGAAGGATCTCGAGCACATCGTCCTGCATCGCATTGTCCCGGGCTGCGCTCACCGTACTCGCCTTCTCTCCTTCACCGGGCGCGCGTCAGCGCCGCGCGTGGCGAGCTCACGGCGCGAGGAGACGCCGAGCTTGCGGAAGATCGAGGCTATCTGGTTCGCGACCGTGCGAACGCTCGTGCCGCGGCGCGCCGCGATGTCGGCGTTGGAGAGGCCCTCCGCTGCGAGGCGCGCGACATCCGCTTCGGATCTCGAGAGAGACGCTCCTTCGAACGAGTCCTGAGGCGGGATCGGGAAGCTGAGGACGAGCAGCGTCTCTCCGGCGACCTCGAGCTCGCATACCTCGATGCCCTCCGGCGGCGCCGGTTTGCTCACGGGCGCAGGCTCACGGCTCATCGCGAGCTTCCCGGATCTCATCGGCGTGCACGATCTCGCGGAGCGCGCTCAGATGGCGTACGCCCATGCGGCGCATCGCCGCGCGCAGGTGGTTCGAGACCGTCGACTGGGCGAGGCCGAGCGCGTAGGCGATGTGCTTGTTCGAGTAGCCGAGCACGGCGTATCCGACGACCTGCCGCTCGCGATCGGAGAGTCCGGCTGGCCGTGCGACCGACGGATCGTTGCGGCGAGCGACGAGGAAGCGGCGACCATCACGGTCGAAGCGGTCGACGAGAGACCAGCGGCCGCTGACGAGACCCTGCCACGCCTTCAGCGCCGCGTCCGGGTCCCGTCGGCCGGCGCGGCTGCGGGCGCGGTCCACCGTGACGGCCGCGTCACGCAGCGCATCGCGCGCCGTTCGGCTCCGGGCGTCGGTCTCCGCGTGCAGCACGCGCCCTGCCGGGTCGAGCACGGCGTCGCCGTCGTCATCGAGGAGCGCGGCCCGGCGCAGGCGGAGCCCGGCGACGACGTGGGTCATCACCCTCCGCCAGCGGGCTTGGTCGAGGGGGTCGGGGTGTGACACCTGCCGGAGTGGGGCGAACATCAGAAAGCCGCTCCCGCTCGGGTCCATCACCTTCGCGACGAGGCCATCCTGAACGCCGCGCTCACGCCAGGGGCCGAACAGCGTCCACTCATTGAACGGGACATCATAGACACGCTTGTACGCCGAGCTGGTCGTCTCGAGGGGCGCTGGATGGCCCCAGCTCTCATGTACGTCCCGCCGTGAGAGCCCCTCGGAGTCCCCTCGGAGCTGGGTGAGGATCCACGACGGCGGCGCTCCGGCGGTGCTCGTATCCTCGAATCGTAAGGCACCGCTCGCGTCGACCCGGAAGGTGACCGAGAGCACCCCCATGCCGTGATCGAGGGCCGGCTGCGCCGCCACCGCGACGTCGCGCAACCACGCGTCGGCCGGTTGGTGGAGTCGGTATGCAGCCTCCACCACCGCGAGCGAGGTTCGTTCGTATCGTCCAGCGGCCACGTCTCCCCCGAATCCTCCTCCCGGGATCGGCGTCATGCTCGCACGCCCGCGGGCGCCGCGCGCAATAGTCATTTGCTTGATCGCCGCCGCGCCTCAGCCGCCTCGGCGTAGGCGCCCCGGGCCCCATCCCCTGGCGGAACACCCGGTCATGTGCGCCTGGTCGGCGAATCCGACCGCGGCAGCCACGGCCGACAGAGGCTCGCCATGGCGCAGGCGCTCCATCGCGCGGCGCACCCGGACCAACTCGAGGTACTGGTGCACCGTCTGACGCGCGTCGGTCAGAGTGAGCCGGTGAGGAACAGGCCCGCGGAGCCCGCGTCCGAGGAGACGAAGGGCAGCACCAGGAGGCTCGCCGTCTGCGCGCCGAGCCTCCCGTTGTCGGCGCGGGCCGGCGCGCGCTGCTGGATGGCCAGCCCCAGGATCGCCATGACGACGCCAGCGAGCTGCAGGATCCCGCTCGGGACCCAGAGCGCTGTCCAACTGTCCGGGTCGCCTCCCAGCGCCGCCTCGAGCCACGGGCCAACAAGCGGGACGTACAGCCAACCGTCATCGTTGTCAGTGTCGAGCCCGGCTGTCAGTCCGACGGTCAGCAGGTAGATCCCGCCAAACGTCGCAAGCCCAGCGATGAAGAGGCCCCAGAGCGGGCGGCTGACATACGTCTCTTGGGTGTAGGCCTGCGCTGCGTAGGGAGCCTGTGCTCCATACGGCTGTGCGCCATACGGTTGCGGATGGGCCGCGGGGCTGGCCACGCAGAGCTGATGTTGCGGCGACCATGTGGTGGCGGGAGGGCAGGCCTGCGCGTGTGCTGTGCTCGCAGCGGCGAGCGCCGAGACGATGACGCCGAGGTGAACGAGGAGGGTGTTCGGCTGTATCTCCATCGCGAGGAGGGTGCTCGTGCCCCAGCGCGTCTTCCATGGTCAATTCCCTGAGCCGAGGTCTCCGGCCTCAGGCCCCGAGGTAGCCCTCGGCCTGCATGTCGAACATGCGCTTGTAGAGGCCACCGCGGGCCATGAGCTCGTCGTGGGTGCCGATGTCGGCGACCGTGCCGCCCTCGAGGACCACGATGCGATCGGCCATGCGCACGGTGCTGAAGCGGTGCGTGATCAAGATCGCGGTGGCGCCGCGCTTCAGCTCGCGGAAGCGCTCGAAG
>JAEZBP010001162.1 GCA_023427125.1 Pseudomonadota bacterium
GGCATGGCTTCGTTCGGGTTCACCTTGCCCGACCCGTAGACCGTGACCGCGCGCTGCGTCGGGTCGTCGGGATCGGGCTCGACGAACGTGGCCCAGAAGTCGTCGCCGATGCCGCGCACGTAGCGGAGCTCCTCGAGCGAGTCGAAGGGCGCGTTCTTCACGCGATAGGGATCTCGGAAGGACTGGTAGATGTCGTCCTCGCCGCCCGCGTCGTTGGTGATGGCCCCCGTCCCCGGGTCGAACGCGGTCCGCTGCTGGTCGGCGTCCCACCAGTCGACGAGCGCGGCGACGATGTCGAGGCGGCTCGTGATCTGTCCGTCCGGATCGCGGCGCTCGAAGAGCGTGTCGTAGGGGCTCGGCTGCTGGAGCCCCCCGGTCAGGGTGAAGAACTGCAACGCGACGTTGGCCTTCGCCTGATCTCCCTGCAGGTGGAGGCCGGTGTTCAGGTTGAGCTTGCTGTTCTCCGAGAAGGAGACGATCTCGCAGCGGCCGCCGATGTCGCCGAGGCCGTCGGCCCCGCTGAAGTCGATGCCGGTGCTGTCCCGCATCGCCTGCGCGCGCTCATAGTCGCAGAAGGGCCGGAAGACCTCGTTGGCGAAGGACCACACCGGGAGCTGCGGCGGGCGACGGCCGCCCATCCACGCCGCGTAGGGGATGGCGACGGCCTGCCGGATCTGCGGCTCCGCCGCGACGAGCAGGCGCGTGAGGTTGATGCCGCTCCGCGCGAGGTACTCGGCCTGGAGCCGATCCTCCTGCGTGTCCGCGAGGGCGTAGCTCATGGAGGTGCTCTGGTGCATGTCCGCGAGGACGACGGTGAGGATCAGGATCGTGACCAGCGAGAGGATCAGCGCCACGCCCCGCTCACGAAGGCCGAGCCTCTCGCGCCCCTCCTTCGACGGACCGCGGCGCGGGGGCGGCTCGACGGGCGCGCGCCACTCCCGCGCGCGGGAGTCGGTCGAGGCCGCGAGGAGGAGCCGCCTCATTGGCCGTACACCGCGTGGTTGACGCCCCAGGTGATCATCGGCTGGGCGCGCGTGACGTAGGTGCGCTGGCGGCGCGGCGCGTCCTCGTCCGAGACCGTGAGCGAGAGCTTGACCTGGATGGGCAGGCGGTTCGGCTGGTGGGTGAGATCGCGGGTGTCCCACTCCTCGATCCACTCGCCGGTCACCGGATCGAGGTACTCCGCGTCGAACTCGAGGACGTCCCGCACCATCACCTGGACGGTCCCGCCGGTCTGAGGATCGTCGTCGATGCGGTTCTGCTCGCGCCGCGCGAGGACGAGCTTGCTCGAGTCCTCCGGATCGGTCGTGACGAAGTAGCTGAGCTCGTTCTGGTCGGACTCGTGCGCGTCGCGATAGAGCCGCCGGTGCGAGAAGCTCGTGAAGTCGATGCGGTGCCCGCGCCCCGCGCGCCCGCCGATGAAGCAGGTGTTCATCGTCTGCAGGGCCGGGTTGATGTTCACCTGCACCGACACGTAGGCCATCGAGAGCTCGCGCACCATCCGCTCGAGCGAGACGCGGATGACGTGCGTCCGATCGGCGTCCTCCTCGACCATGCGCTTGTTCGTCATGGTCTGGTTGAATCCGCCGAAGACGACGACCGCCACGATCGCGAAGATCGTGATCGCGACGAGCACCTCGACGAGGGTGAGGCCCCGCTCGTGTGTGCCGCGGCGGCTCATTGCGCCGGCGGGTCCTCGACAGGGGGAGCTTCTTCGGTCGGCGCGGCCGCGCCCTGCTCGGCGACGAGGTACTGCGAGACCGAGAGGCAGTCCATCTCGCCCTCCTCGCAGGGTCCGCTGCCGCTCGCGGGGCGCAGGCCGCTGCGCCAGCGCACGGTCACGGTCGCGCGCCGCACCTGCGCCTCGATCATCGGGCGCAGGACCGGGTACGAGAACTGGAGCGCCATCGACGCCATCGCGTCGCCGCCCCCGCCGGCGAGGGCGCTCATCATGTCCGCCTCGCCGAGCCCGCCGGCCCCCGGCTCGGCCCCGAGGCCGCCCGGCGCGGCGGCCGCCATCGGGTCCTCGCCCATCTCGAGCGAGTCCGGGAGCACGACCGGCTCGACGCTCCAGCTGCAGACGAAGCCCTCCTGCTCTCCCCCCTCGCAGCACTCGTCCTCGCCGTGCTCGCCGGTGACGTTGAAGCCGTCGCGCGCCATCGCCTCCTCGACCTCGGCCATCTTGCAGCGCGCGAGGAAGGTCCCGGTCGAGACGCTGCGCGCGAGCGCGCCGGTGCGGATCGCGGCGCCCTGGCTCGAGAGGATCGCGACCAGCGAGAGGCTCAGGATCGCGATCGCGACCAGCACCTCGAGCAGCGTGAAGCCACCGATGACCTTCCGGCCGATGAGCTTGCGGCGCATGCTCGCTAGTCCTCGACTTCCGAGCGGGACTCGCCGCGGCCGTCGTCGAGCATCACGTCGGGCTCGTACGCGTAGTTGTAGACCCGGGTGCGCCCGGTCAGCGGGTGGAGCTCGAGCGCGTAGATCTGATCGGAGCCGTCGCCGATCCACACCACCGCGTGCTCGGTCTGGCCTCCGGGGAAGAAGTAGATCGCGCCGTGCCCGTCGACGCGCGGCTCGGGCTCGTGGGGGACGATGAGCCGCTCGATCGTGACACCGGGCGCGAGCGGGCCCGGCGCGAATTGCTCGCCCTCGACCGCCGCGAAGGGCGAGGCGCCGAACGAGGGCCGGAGCACGTCGCCCATGCGCGCCTGCGCGGCCGCCCAGGGATCGACCGCGTCGCCGTCCTCGCCCTCCTCGAGCTCGAGCCGCGTGGCGTCATCGACGCGCGCCAGGGTGACCTGCCCGTGCGCCTCCTCGATGCTCAGCGTGTCGTTGTCGAGGTCGATCAAGAGGCGCACCGTGGTGCCCTGCGAGATGGAGCGGTTGTAGGCGAAGCGCGCGGCGGAGGTGAACTTGAGCGCGCCCGAGCTGAGGTTCGCGCCGGTGATCGCGCTGAGCCCCCAGGTCGCGCCGACCGCCGCCAGGCCGATCAGGATGATCACGACGAGCATCTCGATGATCGTCATGCCCCGTCGGCGGCGGTGGCTCCGCGCGATGGCTCGGCGCGCCCGCATCCTCAGCCCTCGGGCCGCCGGTCGCTGCGGACGTCGTCCTCGCCGCCGATCTGTCCGTCGGGGCCGCCGCTGATCACGACGACGCGGCTGCGATCGCACTCGATGCTGAAGGCCTGATCCCAGCCGTCGGTGGTCTGCTGGTCCCCGTTGAGGAGCCCGCGCTCCACGAGGTCTTCCACCGAGGGGCAGCCGCCCGAGCGCGCGACGTAGAGCTCGGCCGCGCCCTTGATGGTCTGCGTCGCGGTGTACGTGGTGTCCACCTTCGCCTGCTCGATCATCGGCACGATGGCGAACGCGGCGCCGGCGGCGATGATCGCCATGATGATCACCACCACCATGATCTCCACGAGGGTCATGCCCTCGCGGCGGCGTCGGGCGCGCGCGCGGCGGCCCAGAACCCGAAGGTCCAGCGTGCGGATGTCGAGCTTGGTCATCGTCGTCCTCTCTCTTCTCATTCAATAATCACTGGCGAGTGCTCACTGGATGTTGTCGTCGTCCAGGAACGAGCCGCTCGGGCCCGCCGAGATCACGTCCGCCCCGTCCGGATCGTAGCGGCCGGGGCAGCGAACGAAGAACGCGCGCCCCCAGCCGTCGACCGGCACGTGCGGGAGGTAGCGCTGCCCGCCACGCGGCGGGTGCAGGAGCTCGTCGATCGAGTGCGGGCAGCGGCCGAGATCCGCGCGGAACGCGGAGAGGCCGCGCTCGACCTCGGCGATCGCCGCGCGGGTCTCGCGAACCCGCCGCGCGTGCCCGGCCGAGCGGCCGACGAGGAAGAGGATGGAGAGCGCGACCCCGATCGAGAGCAGCACCTTCCAGCGGCGCCCGGCCAGGAGCTCGCGCACCCACGCGCCCCGCCGCTCCCAGGGGAGCGCGACGCCGCGGCGAGCACGTTCTCTCGTCGACTTGAGCACACGGAGTCTCCATCAACCGTTCACGAACTGACTGATCTGCATGAGCGGCATGAGGATCGAGAACGCGATCCCGCCGGTCACCCCGCCGAGCACGACGATGAGGAGCGGCTCGATCAGCGACGTGATCCCCTGCACCTTCGCCTCGACCTGCGAGTCGTAGCTGTTGGCCACGTTCTCCAGCATCTCCTCGAGCTGGCCGGAGCGCTCGCCGACCGCGATCATGTGGACGACGATCGGCGGGATCTTCCCGCTCCGCTTGAGCGGCGCCGCGATGCTCTCGCCCTCGCGGATCGAGACGGCCGCGTCCTCGATCACGCGGCTCAGCTCGACGTTGCCGAGCACGTTACGCGTGATCTCGAGGGACTGGAGCACCGGCACGCCGCTCTTCAGCAAGGTCGCGAGCGTGCGGCTGAAGCGCGAGATCGCCGCCATGAGGATCAGCGAGCCGAAGAGCGGCGCCTTGAGCACGAGCCGGTCCCACTTCTCCCGGCCCTTCGGGGTCGCCTTCCACTTGATGAAGCCCGTGACGCCGCCGACGGTCAGGCCGATCAGCAGCCACCAGTAGTCGGCGAAGATGTCGCTCACGAAGATCAGGAGGCGCGTGTACCAGGGCAGCGCCTGCTCGAAGTCCGCGAAGATCGCCGTCACCTTCGGGACGACGACGACCATCATCAGCGACACCGTGCCGATCGCCATCAGCACCATGAACGCCGGATAGGCGAGCGCGCCGGCGACCTTGCTCTTCAGCTTGGCCTGCGACTCGAGGAACTCCGCGAGGCGGCCGAGCACGCCCTCGAGCGTGCCCGAGGCCTCGCCGGCCGCGACCATGTTCACGTAGAGCGGCTCGAAGATGGTGGGGTGCTGCCGCAGCGCGTCCGCGAAGCTCGAGCCCTCGTTGATCTTGTCGCGGCACTGCGTGAAGGCGTTCTTCAGCTCGGGCTTCTCGATCTGATCGGTCATCGCCGTCAGCGACTCGACCAGCGGGACGCCGCTCTTCAGCAGGGTCGCGAGCTGCCGCGTGGTGAGCGCGACGTCGAGGCCGGAGACACGCTGGAAGTAGCGCTTGAAGTCGATCTCGCGCGCGGCCTTCTGGCGGGCCTCGGCCTCCTCGAGGATCTTCGTGACGAGGATCCCGTCCTTGCGGAGGAGCGTGCGCAGCGCCTTGGCGCTGTCCGCGTCGCGGACGCCCTTGACCTCCTTGCCGGCGGTCGTGACGCCCTGCCATGCGTAGACCGCCATCAGGCGTCCACCTCGCCCGCCTGCGTCGCGGCGAGCACCTCTTCGAGGCTCGTGATGCCGTGGAGCACGAGGCGGGCGCCGTCCTCGCGCAGGGTGCGCATCCCGCGGTTCATCGCGGTCTTCGCGATCGTCGCGGCGTCGCTCTGGTTCAGGATGTCGCGCCGCACCGCCTCGTCGATGATCAGCATCTCGCTGATCGCGATGCGTCCACGGTAGCCGGTCTGCGAGCACGCCTCGCAGCCGGTCGGGCGATAGAACGTCGCGTTCTTCACCTCGGGCGGCAGCGCGCCCCCGGTGCCGACCACCCCCGCGCCGACCACCGGCCTCTCGCCGATCGCGGTGGCCTCGCTCGAGAGCTCGAGGTCGCCGAGCTCGCCCGTGATCTCCTCGGGCTCCCGATCGGCGCTGAGCGTCACGCCGCGGAACGACTGCACGCCCGCGCCGCGAAGCGCGTGCATCCGCGTCGGGTCCATGCCGAGCGAGCGGATGTCCTGCGCGCTCGGCTTGTAGGGCTGACGGCACAGGCCGCAGAGCCGCCGCACGAGCCGCTGCGCGATCACGCCGAGCACGCTCGAGCTGATCAGGAAGGGCTGGACGCCCATCTCGACGAGCCGCGTCACCGCGCCGGCCGCGTCGTTCGTGTGGAGCGTGGAGAGCACCAAGTGGCCGGTGAGCGACGCGTGGATCGCGATCTCCGCGGTCTCGTGATCGCGGATCTCGCCGACCATGATCACGTCCGGATCCTGGCGCAGGAACGAGCGCAGCGCGGACGCGAAGGTCAGCCCGATCTTCGGGTGGATCTGCAGCTGCCCGATGCCCGCGAGCTCGTACTCGACCGGATCCTCGGCCGTCAGGATGTTGCGGTCCGGCGAGTTGATCACCGTCAGGCACGCGTAGAGCGTGGTGGTCTTGCCGGATCCCGTCGGCCCCGTGACGAGCAAGATGCCGTTCGGGCGCGAGACCAGGTGGTGCATCGTCTCGAGCCGGCCGCCCTCGAAGCCGAGGTCGGTCAGATCGAGGAGCACCTTCTCCTTGTCGAGCAGGCGCATGACGATGCGCTCGCCGCGGGCGGTCGGCACCGTCGAGACGCGCACGTCGACGAGGCGGCCCTGGATCTTCTTCGTGATGCGGCCGTCCTGCGGGAGCCGCTTCTCCGCGATGTTGAGGCCGGCCTCGATCTTCACGCGGCTCACGATCTGGGCGAGCGCGCTCTTGGGCGCGCCCTTGACCGGCTTGAGCTTGCCGTCGATCCGGTTGCGGACGATGACCTCCTTGTCGCCGGGCTCGATGTGGATGTCGGACGCGTTGCTGATCGAGGCCTTGTAGAAGAGGTTGTTGACCCAGCGGATGACGGGCGCCTCGTCCGTCATGTCGAGGAGGTCTTGGATCTCGTCCTCCTCCTCCTTGGCGCCCTCGCCGATCTGATCGATGTCCTTGCGCTCGTAGACGCGGTTGATCGCGTCCTCGATGACCTCGCTGGTCGCCGCGATCGGCTCGATGCGCTTGCCGAGGAGGGCGCGCAGATCGTCGAGCGGCGTGGGATCGAGCGGGTTGCTGATGGCGACCCGCACCTCGAGCTCGTCCTCGGAGAGCGGCAGGACGCGGTGCTGGCGCGCGAAGGTGATCGGCACCCTCGCGATGAGCTCCTGCGAGACCGAGTCGGGCTTGATCGCCTCGAGGAACGAGATGCCCACCTCGTCGGCGAGGGCGCGCACCACGCGCGCCTCGTCGGTCTCGTGCATCGCCTGGATCAGATCGAGGAGATCCGCCTGCTTCTCGCTGGCCGTGTGCAAGAGCTCCTCCATCCGGGCGGCCTCGAGGGCGCCCCGACGGACGAGGATCTCACCGACATATCGCTGCTCTTGCATGGCTCACGACCTTGGACGAGCTCTGAGAGAGAGCCAACGCCGCCCGCTCCCCGATTACTCCGACTCCTCGACGCTCGGCTCTGCCTCAGGTGAGGTCTCGATGACCTGTGGCGCTTCGACCTCGACCTCGCCGCCGCCGAGCACCTCGTCGCCGTCCGGGCCGATGATGATCGTCTCGGAGCCGTCGTGCGCGTCGAAGGGCGTGGCGCCGATCGGCGGCCGCGGGACGTGGGTGGGCGGCGGCCGCGCCTGGAGCTCGAGCATCAGCTGGTGCTCCGCGTCGAGATCCCCGATCGTGTTGAGGATCTCGGCGACCAGCCCTCGCGTGCGCGAGTAGTCGACCGGGGCGGTGTAGCCGCGATCGCTGAAGACGAAGTAGCGATCGATGAACTCCTGCCGCTCGCGCAGCTTGCGCGCGAAGATGGCGCGCAGATCCGCCGGCGAGCGGATGATGTACGGCGTCAGGAAGAGGATGAGGTTCGTCTTCTCGGTCTGGCTGCTCTGCGTGCGGAAGAGCACGCCGAGGAGCGGGATGTCCCCGAGGATCGGGATCTTCGTCTCGCTGGTCGAGACGCGGTCGCGCATCAGCCCGCCGATCACCACCGTCTGCTGATCGCGCACCACGACCTGCGTCTTGGCCATGCGCTGGCTGATCGGGACGACGCCGAGCGTGCCCTGCGCGGGCTGCGCCTCGGAGATCTCCTCCTCGATCTCCATCCGGATCTCCCCCGCGTCGTTGATGTGCGGGATGATGCGGATCGTCGTGCCGACGTTCTGGCGCTGCACGCCTCCCCCGAGCCCGCCGAGCCCGCCG
>JAEZBP010000592.1 GCA_023427125.1 Pseudomonadota bacterium
CGAGCGTCGTCGCGTCGCGCTCCTCGACGCCGGTGGCGCCGGCGTCCCAGAGGATCGAGCTCGCGAGGTCCACGTCCTCGGCGCTGACCGGGACGTGCACGCACGGATAGCGGGGGATGGTCATTCGGCGCGGATCACTCGACGTTGATGATCAGGGTGCCCGGCTGCGGGCCGCCGGTGGGCATGGTGCCTAGCACCACGCCCGTCACCCCGCCGCCGACCACCACCGCGCCGATGATCGTCCAGAACCACCACTCCTCGAGCACGTTGATCCCGCCCGTATCGGGCGCCGGGACGGCGATGCGCAGGGGCGCCGCGACGTCGCCACGGGCCGCGATCGGCAGGCCCTGGGCGTCGAGCGCCTCGAAGTAGTACTCGACGAGCGGCGGGGCCACGTCGTCGCCCGGGATGGTCGCGACGTAGCTGCCGTCGACGAGCTGCGTGTCGAGCCGGCTGAAGACCGCCTCGGAGCCCTGTCGGTACGCGAGCACCAGCCGGTCCACGCGGTTGCCGGGATCGTCGATCTCGGCCGAGAGCGTGACCTCGGTCCCGCGCTCGGCGCGCGCCGGCGAGCGATGCGCGATGTCGACCGGCGGCGGCGGCCCCGAGCCCGGCCGGCCCTCGGCCTCCCAGTCGGCGCGCACCTGCCCGAAGAACTCGCGGATGCGCGGCGAGAATTCCTCGCCCGGCACGAACTCCGGATCGAGCGGCAGCATGCTGCGATAGGCGCCCGACGCCTCCTCCTCGCGCCCGAGCGCGAGGTAGGTGAACGCCAGCAGCCGATAGATCAGCGCCTGATCGGAGCGCGAGTTGCCCGAGCGCACCAGCGCCGCCGAGAGCGTCTGCAGCGCCTCCTCGAAGCGCAGCTCGCCATATTCTTCCTGTCCGCGCGCGATCAGCGGGTTCCCCCGCCGCTGCGCGGCCGCAGGCGCGGCGACGGCGAAGCAGAGCAGCGCGACGCCCGCGAGCTTCGCGATCGCCATCGCAGCGCGAGCGAGACCTCCCCTCCCGCTTGCGGGAGGGGCCGGGGGAGGGCCTGACGCGAGCCGACCAAACATATGCCGCGCACGATACCAGGGACGAGCCTCACTCCGCGAGGCCGACGTCACGAGCGCCTGCGCTCGGTCCACCGCCTCCCGGCGCGCGGCCCAGGAGCGATGCCCACGGGCTCACGCGCGCGGGAGTGAAAACGGCGGGTGCGCGCGGCGTGACGCCGCGGGTCGCGCGCTGCGGGCGTCCGCGAGAGCCGTGTAAGAGCGCGCGGATCATCAGCGCAGCGGTCCGGGGAGGATCTGTCGATCGATGTGGACGCCGAACGTCGTCTCGGCCTCTCGCCAGACCACCCTGTTCGTTCCGTCCGGCGCGAACCGACGGATCTGGTAGTCGAAGGTCGTGACCGGGTCTCGCTCCATCACGAAGACGGTTCCGTCGGAGATCACCCGCACCGATTCGAAGCCCGGGAGGGTCGTCATCGGGATGCGTCGCACCGGGCGCACCGTGCTGCTCGCGTCGACGCGCAAGACGACGATCTCGTTCGGCTGCCCGGTCAGCTCGCGTGAGTAGGCGATGAAGCCGTCGTTGCCGTTCTCGGTCGCTGCCGTCGGGAGGAGCGTCATGCGGCCCGCATGGGTCGCGCTCGGGTCGAAGGTGCCGAGCAGGGAGCCGTCGGCGCCGAGCACCGCGAGCGCGCTCGATCGCTGCACGACGGTGCGCCCGTCGGCCAGGACCAGGATCAGCCTCGAGATGTCGTTGTCGACCAGCTCGCCGGCCCCGCGGCGAAGCGACGTGCCGCACTGGTAGTAGAGGCGGTCCATCGCGTCGAAGCCGAACTGCTCTCGCGGCTCGCAGGGGGGCGTGGAGAGCAGCGTATCGGCGCCCGACTCGGAGTGCTCGAAGATGCCGGAGAAGGTCGCGCTGTAGAAGACGACGTCGTCGCTCGGGCGGAACATCCACCAATCCGCGTGGCAGTCGAAGCCGGAGTAGTAGAACGAGGTGTCGAAGCGCGGCCAGAACTGGAGGAGCTTCTGCCGGCCGCAGGTGCTCGTCGAGTGCGTGTACCAGACCCCGCCGGTGAAGGGGACGGTGTTGCGCACGGTGGTGTCCGGGCAGATCTCGCCCTCGTCGACCGTCCCGTCGCAGTCGTCGTCGGTGCCGTTGCACGCTTCGACGGCCGTGGGTGCAGGGGTGGCGCTGCAGGTCGTCCCCGCGCCGCTCGGGGCGCAGACCATGCTTCCGGTGGTCCGGCACGCGCCGATGCCCGCCGTGCATGCCGCACCGAGATCGAAGCCCTCGTCGGTCGCGCCGTCGCAATTGTCGTCGACGGAGTTGCAGAGCTCGCTCGCGCCCGGCCGCACGCTCGGGTCGCGCGGCGCGCAGTCGATCGCGTCGTCCGCCCCGTCGCCGTCTTGGTCGGGGTCGCAGGCGTCGCCCATGCCGTCGCCGTCGAGATCAGGTTGCGTGGGGTTCGGCACGAGGGCGCAGTTGTCGATCGCGTCGACGACGCCGTCGCCGTCGGTGTCGGTGGCCGTGCAGGGGCCCGTCAAGCCTTCGTCGACGGTCCCGTCACAGTCGTCGTCCACCGCGTTGCAGGCCTCCGGCGCGCCCGGATGGATCCCCGCCGACGCGTCGTTGCAGTCGCCGCTCCGGGCGACGACCGCCGTCGCGGTGCACCCGTCGACCGGCGCGCTGCCCCAGCCGTCGCCGTCGGCGTCGATGTAGCCGGTGCGCGTCACGCCCTCGTCCACCGCGCCGTCGCAGTCGTTGTCGAGCTCGTCGCAGCGCTCTTCCAGGGAGGGGCTCCGGCTCGGGTCGGCGTCGTCGCAATCACCCGCCTGCGGCGCGTAGCCTCCCGCCGTCGTGCACGCGCAGACGCTCTCGTCGCTCGCCCCGACCCCGTCACCGTCAGCATCGCGGTAGAGGACCCGGCAGCCTTGGGCGCCGTCCTCGTCGACCGCTCCGTCGCAGTCGTCGTCGATCCCGTTGCAGACCTCGAGCGCGAAGGGATAGGCGCGCGGGTGCTCGTCATTGCAGTCACCGCCGACCGCCACCGGGTGCGTCGCGGTCGGCTCACAGAGACAGGCAGCGTTCATGTCGCTCCCGAATCCGTCGGCGTCTCGATCCTCGTATCGCTCGACGCAGCCGGCGATCGATTCGCCTTCGTCCACCGCGCCGTCACAGTCGTCATCGACGCCGTTGCATCGCTCGAGGGCCGGCGCGCACGACCCGCTGTCGCGCGCGTCCGAGCCCCCGTCGCCGAGCCCGTGTGAGCCCGAGCACCCCGCGGTCACCACGCCCACGGCGACGAGAAGAGAGAGCCTGGAGATCATTCGCACGAGGCTGCGCCCAAAGTTGCCGGCCGACAACCCCCGGAGTGGAGGATTCATCAGCGCGCCGCAGGCGCCTGCGGTTTGGCACCTGCGGCAGCGATGCCCTGCTCAGCTCTCTTCCGTGCCGGGGGGCGCCTGCGCGCGGTCCACCTTCCACGGCGCGCGGCCGATCCGATACGCAGGTGACTTCGCGGGCGAGGCCGCCGCCTCGACGACCACGCGGCGAGGCGCTCTTGGCCCCGAGCACCGAGCGGCCGCTCGAGCAGCCGCCCGCGATCAGAACCGGATGCTGCCGTCGGGCTCGATGACGTCGATGACGGGGGCGTCCTGCATGAAGATGAGGATCATGGCGGCGATCATCGAGCCGGTGAGCACCACCCCGCCCGCGATCATCATCTCCCAGCTCACGCCGTTGCTGCAGTAGCCGTAGCTACACGATGACGGGCCGGCGAAGATCGAGGCGACCATCAGGGCGCCTCCGCCCGCCGCACCGAGGCCGAACGTCAGCCATCCCATCCCGCGCAGGAGCGACCGGTTGTCGTACGAGAGGCTCAGGGTCATGTCGCCACGCAGGTCCATCGGAGCGCCCGCGCGTAGCGCATTTCCCGTGCCCTGCGCGATGCCGAGCTGGTACGTGCCCTCGGGCACTTCGATGTCGCAGGGCGCGTTACACACGACGCCAAATTGATCTACCTGCGCGACGGCGGTGCCGCGGCCGGTCCACACGGAGAGGGTCGTCGTGCCCTGGAGGCGCTGCAAGGAGAGGCCCTCTTGCGCGGAGCGGACACGGAGCCTCGCGACACGCTGGGCGGGCGGCATGGGCACTTGCATGGGTTGCTGCGCGACGGCCGCCGGCGCCTGCGGCGTATCGGGGCCCGCGTGCTCGACCTCGGCGGCCGTCCACGTGCGCGTCTCGCCGGTGGGCAGGAGGAGCACCACCTGCGTCGGCGAGCGCTCGACGAGGGTCCCGCGCAGGAAGGTTCCGTCGTGCAAGCGCACGACGTCGGGCGGGGTCGACGTCTGCGAGGCCGCCGGAAGGGCGAGAAGCAGCGTCGAAAGGGCGATCACGTGGACGAGGATCTTCGGCATGGAAGTGGCGCCGACGATAGCACGATCGGTGATTGTCGAGGTAGTCGCCTAAGATCGTGTGAGAGCGACCGACGAGGCGAAGTCGCCGGTCCCCACCGCACGCAGCACCGCGTCACGAGCTCGCCCGCCTCTTGCACGCGGGCGCGCCCATGAACCGGTTGCACATCACCATCACGACCATCGCGCTGGCGCTCGGGCTCGTCGGCTGCGGCACCATGTCGGCCACCACCTCGGAGTCCATCGGTCAGGTGGCGCTCGCGGCTGTCCGGTCCCGCAAGCAGCGATGGCGCCGTCGCGGCA
>JAEZBP010000593.1 GCA_023427125.1 Pseudomonadota bacterium
GCGTCGCCGGCGCGCTGGTCTTCGCGTCGGTGACCGTCCCCGCGACGACGGTGGTGATGAGCTCGAGCACCGAGGTGTCGAGCCGGAGCGTCGCGGCGTTGGTGAGCCCGCTGCCATCGTTGCCGAGCCGGAAGAGCTCGGCGACGGCGTTGGCGATCTCGTCGAGGGCCATCGGATCGAAGTAGAGGCCCAGCCGATCCATGAACGGCGTCGTGTCGACGGCCGCGGCGGAAGCGCGCGATCCCGTGACGACGAGGATCGGCTTGCCCGCGGAGTCGGTGCTCGCCTCGAGCGTGACGGTGATGCTCACGTCGCTGAGCACGATGGCGCCGACCGCGTCGAAGCTGAGCTCGGAGAACACGTTCCCTGTCGCGCCGACGTCGAGGGTGATCGAGCGCGCGCGGAAGAGCGCGAGGACCTCCGGGCCCTCCATCGCGAGCTCCACGCTCGCGTCGGTGACGCGCGGCGCGGTGGTCGAGAGATAGGTGAGCGAGTCGACGTCGGCGTAGCAGTCCCAGCTCATGTAGCGACACACGTAGGGCGCGACGGTCTGTGGGCCGCTCGGCAAGAGCAGCGAGAGAGGCTCGCCGGCGAGCACGGTCTCGACGCTCGCGAGGACGACCTCCTCGAGGCTGTCGAGCTCGCTGCCTCCGGGGTCGCCGATGCCGCTCGTCGCGAGGCGAGCCGTGACCGCGTCCGGCAGCAGCGCGCCGGGCGGCAGGAACTCGGGCGCCGCGACGAAGCTGCAGAGCGCCTCGTAGCGCTCACCGTCGAGCCCGGTGGCCTCGATCGGCACGCTGTTGATCCCGAAGCGCGCGGGGTGATCGATCTCGACGAGCCCGAACCTGTCCGGCGTCACGAGCTCGCCCGAGACCTTCACCTCGCTCGCGCCGCGCACCGCGACGACGATCCGCACATCGCTCCCCTCGGCGACGATCACCGCCTCACCCTGCCCGGGTGTGACGCACTCGATCGCGGTGCCGGCCCCTCCGTCGGCGGGCGCGGGCGCGGTGCCGCAAGCGCCTGCGAGCAGGGCGGCAAGAGTGACGAGAAGACGAGCCTCGAAGCGACGAAACGGCATGCTCGAGCGACCTCCGCGGGCACAGCGTAGGGCACTTCCCGCGAGGGCGCTCTCCTCCTCGTACGGGTCCGAGCGGAGCTCGACCCGCGCGCGCGAGTCACAAGAGGATGCAGCCGACCATCGCGATGCGCGCGATGTTGTTCGTCTCCACGCACTCGACGTTGTCGTCGTCGGCGTCGACCCAGAGCCACACGTCGCGCTCGCCGTCGGTCGGCGCCGGATCCCAGTCGCAGCTGACCGGCTCGCAGGCGCCGGCCGGCAGGGTGCGCGCGGTGAGCGCGCTGCAGATCGGCGCGCCGCCGGCCCGCGGATCGCCGTCGTAGAAGGTCGCGACCATGCCGCTGTCGACCGGCTCGGCGCCGCGGTTGCACACCGTGGCGTTGAGCGGGATCACCGGCGTCGCCTCCGTGCAGCCGCGATCGAACGAGCCGCGGCCGATGGTCAGATCGGGCCCGGCGAGCGGCACCAGATCGCCCTGCACGTTGCGGCGAAAGTCATTGAGCGCGGGCTCGGACCAGTTGCGCACGACCTCGCTGGTGCGCGGGATCGTTCCGTCCTCGCCTACGCCGGTGACCGCGTAGGCGTGCTGGTTCCACACCCGGCGCGAGCTCACCCAGCGGTCGGAGGCGTCGGAGTAGACCCGCACGCCGGCGATGCTGCTCGTGAAGCGCGCGCGGCAGACGTTCCCGCTCGAGCCGTCGAGCGGCGCCACGCAGCCGTAGCTCGTCGGGTCACCGCAGCCCTCGTCGCTCGCGCAGCGGCACAGGCCCTCGCCGCAGGTGCTGCCGCTCGCGCAGTCGCTGGCGTCCTCGCACGCGAGCCCCGCGTGGAGCGGGTCGAGCGCCGGGCAGGTGCCGTGCGAGTCGTTCGAGCCGACGATGATCTCCGCGTTGAAGTCGCCGTCGGCGTCGGCGATCACCGGCGCCTCGATCCACGTGCCGCTCGAGCGCGGCGCCGACCACACCGCGGCGCCGGTGAGGCCGTCGAAGACGCGCAGGTAGCACTCGTCGGCGTAGACCACCTCGGCGCGGCCGTCGCCCTCGAAGTCGAAGACGCTCGAGCCGTTGATGCCGGTCGAGAAGTCGCGCACCTCCTGCGTCCACAGGATGCCGTCGGTGCGCCCGCTCGCGCAGGTGCCGGTCGCGCCGCTCGCGGCGCAGTCGAGATCGAAGACCGTCAGGCTGCCCGGCCCGCCCGACGCGAGCTCCGCGCGGCCGTCGCCGTCGAAGTCCGCGATCGTCGGGTTGCCCCCGTGCGAGCCGCCGGGCAGCGGGATCGGGCCGAAGACGACCTCGCCGCCGATCGTCTGCACGCGCGCGGTGCCCGCGCTGATGACGCCGATCTCGGGTGCGCCCGCGAAGTCGCCGGCCGCGCCGGGGAACTCGCCGAAGTCGGCGACGGCGACGAAGCCGTCGGCCGCGCTCGGCCAGGTGCGCCGCACCCAGGTGTGCGTCGGGAGGTCCCAGTCGAAGACGCCCGCGCCCGTCGCGAGCTCGGCGTCGCCGGCGTGATCGAGATCCGCCACGACCGCGGGCTGGCTGTAGCTGGAGACGTTGTGCAGACCGAGCGAGGCGTCGAGGAGCGTTCCGTCGGGCCCGTAGGTGACGCCGCCCATCAGGATCTCCGGCAGGCCGTCGTCGTCGAGGTCGGCGATCGAGAGGCTGGCGATCGCGCTGGCGCCTCCCGTGCGATCGCGCGTTCCGTCGGCGAGGTGTGAGAACCAGCGCCGCACGAACGCGCTTCCGTCCCACTCGAAGGCCACGAGGCCGCCCTCCGCGCTCTTGGCGACGATCTCGGGCACGCCGTCGCCGTCGAGATCGCCGAGCGCGGGGGTGGTGGCGCCGCCCACGCGATCCTGGTCCGCTGCGAGCACGCCTTGGTCCGCGCAGGTGCGCCCGTCGATGATCCGCAGGACGCCGCGATCGCCGTACGAGGGCGCGGCCGCCGAGATGAAGACGATCGAGGGACGGATCGGCTCGTCCGGCCCGCGGCCGATCCCGAAGTCGACGATCAGCGGCGTCGACTCGACCTGGCGGAAGGTGGGCTCGGGATCGCTCGCCCCCGGCCCGTCCCAGCGGCACTGGATGATCGGGCTGAAGCGCCCCGGCTGCACTGTGCGCCGGCACTCGTCGTTCCGGTCGCCGCGCGGCGGCGTGCCGTAGGGCGTGCACCGCCCCTCGTGGCAGTAGCTGTCGTCGAGGCAGTCGCCATCGCCCGCGCAGGGCCCGAGGTCGCTCGCGCAGCCGCCCTCACCGGTGCAGCGCTCGCCCGCCGCGCAG
>JAEZBP010001224.1 GCA_023427125.1 Pseudomonadota bacterium
GTGTGGTTGTTCACCTTCACCTCGGAGGTACCCCGCTTCGCTTCCCGCGCGAAGCGGCTACAGCGTCACGATCGTTTTCCGCTCGGCGCCCCTACTGACGGGATCCGCGCCCATTGGGGGGGGTGCACGATCAGCCGTAGCTCCCAGTCGGCCTGGGCGCGGTGTGGATGGCGGGGTAGATCTTCGCCGGTCCGCAGGTCGCCAGGGCGGCCCGAAGCTGGGCGAAGCGGTCGGCGCGGCGGGGGGCCCAGTGCTGGCCGGCGAGCTTCATGCGCTTCTGCAGCACGTGACGGTGAGCGCTCTCGATGGCGCCACTGCCGCACGGAAGGCCGAGCGCGCGGTAGCGGTCGTAGCGCATCCGAGATGCGTTGGTGGCGTAGTAGCGAGCGAGATCGACGAGCGCCTGTCGACTACGACCTCGCGCGGCGAACGCGCAGGTCTCGAGCTCGTGGACGATGTCGTCTACACGCCCCTCCCAGAGCATCCGCTCGATGGTGCCGACGAACAGCTCCGCACATCCGTCACCCGGGGCGAACAGTACCTGTGCCGCCTCGTTCGCGTGCCCCACGGCATGTGGGTAGTCGAGGATCTGCACCGCGCCGTGACAGACCTCGTCGGCGATCGCCCACACCCACGGGGCTCCGTCGCCCAGGAAGACGAGCTGCTCGCATTCCCACGCGCGTTCGAGGGTCAGCACCTCCGTGAGCCCCTTCTTGAAGGCGTCGTAGTTTCCAAGCCGCGCCACGAAGCGCGCCTGCGAGATCAGCCCACGCCCGTTCTTCGAGAGCAGGTGCTCGCCACGCACGACCAGGCCCACCTTCACCTCGCGCCAAGCGTCTGCCCCGCGCGTCGACAACATCGAGCCATCGACCTGCACCAACAGGGTGGACGGCGGAGCGTTCGCCTCCGCCCGTAGTCGGGCCGCCAGATCCACACACGCCTCGGCGCGACGGCCGACGCGCTCGACCACGCGACGCACGAGGTTCTCGGAGATCTCCCCACCGTGGTGCACCGCGAAGCGCTGAGCGGCTTCCTCGAACGGGCTGTGCAGCCCGAGGTCCAGCACCACCTGCTCCATCCGCGGCGTGAGCTCGCCCTCGTCAGGCAGCGACAGCTCGCGATCGAGCGGAAACCACCCCTCCTTGCAGCGAGCGCAGTAGTGATAGTGCCGCTTCAGCACGTGCTCGCCGTGCAGCGACTGGACCTTCCGCTGGACCCACTTTCGTCGCACACGGCAGCGCCTGCCGCACTTGGGGCAAGGCTGGCCCTCGGTCGTCTGCGTCGCCGCCCGCTCGTTCAGGAAGGCTTGCATCGAGTCGCTGCCGAGGCGCCGCGCGTCGAGCTCGGTCGACACCTCGAACTCCATCGCATCCAAGCCCCGCCGTCGCGCTCCTCGGCGCCGCGCGAGCTCCGCCTCGAGCTCCTCGTCCGAAAGTCCGCCCAGATCTGGTCGCTGCGTCATGCCGCGAGCAGATCACAGCTCGGCCCCGAGCAACAGCCGGTCGTGCACCCGATTGGGGGCGACCCCACCGCCGGCTCGCAGCCGTTGACATCACGCGGGTCGAGCCGATAGTCCGCGTCTGCTCTCCTCACCCCCAGGGGCTCTCCGTCTTGATCTCGTGTCCGACCTGCGGTGCGCCGCTCCCTGATCGCAACCCCGGCATCGTCATGGCCGTGTGCGAGTACTGCGGCGGCGTCGCGTGCTGGAACGAGCACGGCCTCGCCGGCACCGGCAAGCGATCGATGCTGAGCGAGGGGTTCACGCGGCTCTACCGCGGCGCTACCGGCACGCTGCGGGGAAAGCGCTTCCGCGTCGAGGGCCGCGTCCGCTACAGCTTCGGCGAGGGCTTCTGGGACGAGTGGTACGTGGCTACGCCCGACGGCACGCCGGCTTGGCTGACCGAGGACGATCACGAGCTCGCGCTGCAGACGCGCTACGACGGATCGGGCGTCGAGACCCGCGGGGTCGGGCCGGGCCACACGCTCACGATCGGCGCCGGGACCTACGTCGTGCTGGAGATCGGCCAGGCGCGCTGCATCGGCGTCGAGGGCCGCCTCCCTCACGCCATCCTGCCGGACGAGGCCCACGACTACCTCGACGCGACGAGCCCCGACGGCCGGCAGTCGCTCGGCGTCGAGCGCGACGACGAGGGCACCACCGTCCTCTACCTCGGGGAGTGGCTCGGCCACCACGAGCTCACCCTCGACGACGAGCGGCGATGACGGACGGGACCGAGGGCTTCGCGATCGGCGCCGGCCGCGCCCGCCCGGCGTACACGCCCAAGCCGATCCAGTGTGCGCAGTGCGGGGCATCCATCGAGCTGAGGGACGAGCGCGCACGCGTGATCGTCTGCCGGTACTGCCGCACGGAGATCGAGCTCACCGACACGCAGGCGAGGGCGATCGGCGTCGTCGGCCAGGAACCCAACTTCGAGCTCCCGATCGGCGCGGCGTTCGACTTTCGCGGCGTCCGCTACGAGGTCGTCGGACGCATCGCGCGCTTCAACCCCGCCGAGCGCGACGACGCGTGGAACCACGACTTCCTCCTCTACAACCCGCGACACCCCTCCCTCTGGCTCTCGTCGTACGAGCGCCAGTGGTGGATCGCGGGGCGCACGCGGGTCCTGCCGGTCGGCGACGTGTTCGCGCAGGCGTCGCCGGGCTCGACGCTGACGACGCACGATGGCCGGCGCTGGCGCGCCGTCGAGGCCGAGCGGTCGCAGATCGCCTACGTCGACGGCGCGCTGCCCTGGGTCGCGAAGGTCGGCGATCAGACCCGCAGCGTGGAGCTCACTGCGCTCGACGGAAGCGGCGAGACTTACGAGGCCGAGTACAGCCCGCGCGGCGAGCTCGAGTTCGCCCGCGGCGTGCGGCTCACCGAGGCGCAGGTGCGGCAGGCCACGAGCGGCCGCCTCCGCCCGCGCGCCGGCGCGGCGCTCGCCTCCGTGAGCTCGGGGCTCCCGCGCCTGCGCGCGATCTCG
>JAEZBP010001227.1 GCA_023427125.1 Pseudomonadota bacterium
GCTTCGTGCTCGACGTCCAGGCCGGCACGCACGAGCAGCGCGGCTGGCCCTCCTCGGCGTACGCGGTCTCCAAGGGAGCGCTGAACGCGCTGACCCGCATGCTGGCTCGCGAGCTCGAGGACGACCCGCGCGCGATCCGCGTCAACGCGGCGTGCCCCGGCTGGGTCGCGACGCGGATGGGTGGCGCGAGCGCGCCGCGCACGCCCGAGGAGGGCGCCGACACGCCGGCCTGGCTCGCGCTCGAGGCGCCCGCCGAGCTCACGGGCCGCTTCTTCCGAGATCGCCGGCAGATACCCTTCTGAGGGGATGTCCCGGACTTGTCGGGCCGTGCCGCGCGCGCGACCATGCTCGCATGGCTGCCCGAACGGTCCTCTTCATCGTCGCGTCACTCACCGGCCTCGGCGGCTGCTCCTGCAGCGGCAACCTGCAGGGCGACGATGGCGGCGGGGCGCTCCCCGACGGCGCGATCGCCGGCGACGGAAGCGTGCTCACGCGCGACGCCAACCTCCCGCCGCTCGACTCGGGCGTCGACTGCTCCGAGATCGCCGCCACCGTCCGCGACTTCGATCCCGCGACGCACCCGGACTTCCAGGACGAGAACGTCGGGCACATCACCGGCCTCGTGATGGACACGCTCGGCGCCGACCACCTGCCGGTCTACGCCCACGGCGACGATCACGTGGGCGGCATCGACGACGCGGATTCGTTCGCGCAGTGGTACCGGGACACGCCCGGCGTGAACATGCGCTTCGAGATCGGCCTCCCGCTCACCGAGGAGTCGCCGGGGCGCTTCGTGCACGACGACTCGTTCTTCTTCCCGCTCGACGACATGGGCTTCGGCAACTCCGGCCAAGATGCGAACGGGGACGACCGCAACTTCCACTTCACGACCGAGATCCACACCTCGTTCGTGTACGAGGGCGGCGAGACCTTCACCTTCCGCGGCGACGACGACCTCTGGCTCTTCATCGACGGCCGGCTCGTGATCGATCTCGGCGGCGTGCACGGCGCGATCGAGGCCACGGTGGAGCTCGACGATCTCGGCCTGACGGTCGGCCAGCGCTACCCGATGGACATCTTCCACGCCGAGCGCCACACGAACGCCTCGAACTTCCGCATCGAGACCACGATCGCCTGCTTCATGGATCCGATCCTGATCTGACTCTGCTGGCTGGGGCGCGCCTTCACGCGCGGCCGAGCTCCGCGGCCCTGCTCGGTCTCCGATAGGCGCTGAACCGCTACGCTCGGTGTTCCGTGAAGGAAGCGGTGACTCTGCGCGCCAGCCAACACGCTCAGCAGAGACGGCCGATCCACGGGAGGAAGCGGCCCACGCGGCGCGCGTACTCGCGGTAGGCGTCGCCGTGGGTGCGCGCGAGGTAAGGCTCCTCGACGAGGCGCACCTGGAGGGCCAGCCCGAGCGCGAGCAGCGGCGGCGCCAGCAGGGCGAGCGGCGTCGGGCACGCGAGCGCGAAGCCGATGCTCGCGAGGACCATGAGCGAGAAGATCGGGTTGCGGACGATCGCGAACATCCCTCCGGTCACGAGCTCGGTGCGCTCGCGCTCGTCGACGCCGATCCGCCACGAGCTCGCCATCGTGAGCTGCGCGGCGAAGGTGCCCGCCGTCGCGAGGGCGATCGTCGCGCCGCCGAGCCCCGCGGTGTCGGCCAGCGGCTCCCCCACGAAGGGCGCGATCAGCGAGAGCGCGAACGACGCCAGCATCGCCGCGCCGGCGAGCCGCTCGATGGCGCCCGCGTTCCGGCGCAGCCCGACGAAGCCGCTCGAGCCGGTCGTGCGGAGCTGCACCACCGTCCGCAGCACGAACGCCACGAGCACATAGACGAGCCACCCGATCAGCGCGACCTCGACCACTTGAACCTCCCGTCGAAGGGAAGTATCCGAGCGATCGCTCGGTTTCGCTGCTCGGCTTCGGAGCTCGACGTGGTCGCACGCAAGAAGGCTCGGTTTCGCCCCCGAAAAGCGCCCTCGCAGGCTCGCGCGGTCGCGACCGTCGACGCGATCCTCGGCGCGAGCGCTCGGGTTCTCGTGACCCGCGGGTACGCTGCGCTGACCACCAACCACGTCGCGAAGAAGGCCGGCGTCTCGATCGGCACGCTCTACGAGTGGTTCCCCGGCAAGGAGGCGCTGATCGCCGGGCTGGTCGATCGCCACCTCACCCGGGCCGAGGCGCTGCTCGAGGCGCGCGCGGCCGAGCTCGCGGAGGAGGCGCTCACGATCTCGCCGCTCGCGCTGGCGCGCGCGCTCGCGGCGGCGATGGTCGAGCTGCACGAGGACGATCCGCGCCTGCATCGCGCGCTGACCGAGGAGGTCCCGCACCCGCCCGAGACGCGCGCGCGCATCCGCGCGATCGAGCAGCGCATGGTCGACACGCTCGCCGCGCTCTTCGCCGCCCACCCGGGCATCGCCGCCGGCGATCCGGCGCTCGCCGCGCGGATGGTGACCGGGCTGCTCGAGTCCGCGACCCATCGCTGGGCGACCGATCGGACCGGCGAGCCGATCGCGCGCGACGTGCTGATCGAGGAGCTCGCGCGAATGATCGCGGCCTACCTCACGGCGCGCGACGCCGCAGCCCGCTGATCGGCCCTTCGGCTCGCATTCTCAGGCTCTCGGCCACGGGATGCGAGCGCGGGTGAGGCGTTCTTGCATCCGCTCGATGCGCGCGGCGAATTCCTCAATCGTTTCGGAATGATTCCTCTGTTCGGAGGGCCCGCTCCTCATCGTCGGGAGGCCGCTCCTCGGTCGCTCGAGGCCGCTCCTCATCGTCGGGAGGCCGCTCCTCAGTCGCTCGAGGCCGCTCCTCGCGGGCTCGAGGCCGCTGCTCATCTCCGGGAGGCCGCTCCTCGCGGGTTCGAGGCCGCTGCTCATCTCCGGGAGGCCGCTCCTCGCGCGCTCGAGCCCGCTCCTCGCCGGCGCGAGACTCCTGCTCGTTCGCTCGTGCCCGCTCCCGATCGCCACGAGCCCGCGCGCAGCGAGGACGGGCCCGTTGCTCGATCGGCGGGCCCGTCGGGTGGATCGCGATGCGCGCGCACAGCCAACTCAGCGGCCGCAGCGGCTCGCGACGTCTTGGATGTAGAAGGGCAGCTCGTCGCGCCACCACTCGCCATCGAAGATCCAGACCTGATCGCCCTGCACCGCGTAGATCGGGCCGCCGTCGATCGGGCCCATCGGGCGCGGGTTCGGCATCGTCAGCTCCGCGCGGCGCTGGGCGACGAGCTCGACCTCGATGGTGTCCATCTGGGTCATGCGCTCGCTCAGGTCGCCGACCAGGCGCTCGATGCGCGCGCGGGCCAGCTCGGCGGTGCGCTGCTCGGCCAGCGAGCGCACCACCTGAAGCTCCTGCGCCACCCGATCGCGCAGGCCCGGCTCGAGGGCGTCGAGGCGGCGCTGCTCCTGGCGGATGCTGCGCAGGCTGGCGACGTGTCGGCCGATCTCGCGATCGGCGAACGCGGCGCGCAGCGCGGGCACGACGCTCGGCGGGACCCGCGAGCGCTCGGCGCGCACCGCGAGAAGCAGCCGCAGCGTGTTCTCGTCGGTGTCGGCCATGCGCAGGGCGCGCTGCGCGTCGCCGAGCACGAGATCGAAGCGGTCGTGGAAGCGCGCGACGGCGTGCTCGGCGGCGTCCCACTGGCAGTGCTCGAAGAAGATCATGGCGCGCACCACCTGCGCCTCGGGGTCCGCGCGGTCGCGGAAGTACGGAGAGTCGAGCGCGTGCACGTGGCCGAGCGCGCGGCCGGGCTGGCGCGCCACGTAGAGCGCCCAGGTCTCCTCGAAGAACGAGTCGAGCCAGTGCTCGCTCGAGAGCGGGATGCGGCGCCACGAGGCGATCGCGAGCGAGAGCAGCTCAGACGCGCGCTCCTCGTCGCGCGTCTGCATCGCGAGCGAGTAGTAGAGGCGCGCGACGCTCATCCACGCGAGATCGTAGAGGCGGTTCGGGTCCTCGTGACCTCCCGTGCGCCCCTCCTGCACGGCCTCGATCACCTCGCGGAACGCGGCGAGCGCGGGGCGCGAGCGGCGGGCGCGCACGTGGCTGACGCCCTCGAAGAAGCGCGCCTCGAGCGCCCAGGGTGAGCCCTCGGGGATCGTCCGGAGGATCGCGACGGCCTCCTCGAGCTCGCGCTGCTCGTAGCGCGCGCGGCCGAGGAGATAGAGGAGGCGATGGTAGTGCGCGCGGGTGCTCTCGGTGTCGAGCGTGCGCAGGCGCGCCGCGTCGTAGCGACCGACCGAGGCGATGACGCCGGTCGGCTCGGGCAGCTCCTCGGCCAGCATCGCGAGCCACGTGAGGCTCGCGTCGAAGTACGGGTGCGCGCTCCCGCGCTGGGTCACCTCGTCGAAGGCGGCGGCCGACGCGTGGAAGAGGCCCATGTGGAAGAGGCACTTCGCGAGGAAGAATTCGGCCTTCGTGACCTGCTCGGGCGCGTCGTCGGTGGTTCCATCGACCACGCGCTGAAAGCCTGCGGCCGCCTCGGCGTAGCGCTCGCCCGAGTAGTCGCGTAAGGCCTCCGCCATCGCCGCCGAGGGGCCGCTCGACGCAGGGAGGGCGCCGGGGCCTTGCTTGCCCGGATCGTCCGAGCCGACCGTGAGGACCATCGCCGTGATCGTCGGCTCGGGTAGCGACGCGATCGGCGCGGCTACGAGCTCCTCGCGCGCGGGCGCCTCGCCCGCAGGCGCCTCGCTCGCAGGCGCATCAATCGCGTCGGTCGTTCCGATCGGCTCGGGCTCGAGGGCGGGCGCGAGGTCTTCCGCGGTCGCGAGAGGCTCGTCCGGCCGCGCATCGGCCGGAGCGGCTCCCGCAAGCCGCTTGGCGTGCGCCGCGACGCGCGGGCTCGCGTGAGGCGGCGCGCCGATCGCGAAGAGCACGAGCATGAGCCAGGTGATGCGCGCGCCGAGCCCGACGGAGGACGGCCCGATCGCGCCGAGCCCTCCGGCGCCCTCGAGGACACCGGCGCGGGCCTCGGCGAGCGTGTCGTCCGGCGGGGTCGCCGAGCGCAGCAGCGCGACGAGCGCGTCGAGCTCCGGAGGTCGGCCGGGATCCATCATTCCACCCTCCCTCGAGCGCGCATGCGCGAGAGGCGCTGCGCGACCTCGCGGCGCGCCGCATAGAGGCGCGAGTAAGCGGTCTGGAGCGGGCAGCCCACCGCGTCGGCGATCTCCGACATCGGCAGCTGCTCGACCTCGTAGAGGACGAAGACGGCGCGCTTGTCGTCGTCGAGCTCGTCGAGGATCTGGAGCGCGACGGCGAGCGCCTCGGTGCGCTCGAGCTCGTCGTGCGGCGTGGGCTCTTCGGGCGCCTGCGGTGGCTCGGCGACCGCGTCCTCGCGCCGGCGCGCGGCCGCTCGCCGAAAGGACATCGCCTTGCGGAGGCAGATCGCGTAGAGCCAGCTCTTGAGCGCGGCCGGCTGCTCGAGCTCGCCGAGCCGCCGGTGCACGACCAGGAA
>JAEZBP010000002.1 GCA_023427125.1 Pseudomonadota bacterium
GCTCGAGCGGCTGCGCGCCGAGCGCGAGGACCACGAGGCCAAGGTGGTCGAGCTCGCGCAGCAGGCGGACGAGCTGCGCGCGCGGCTCACCGGGCTGCGCACCGGCAAGGAGACGACCGCCGCCCGGCGCCAGGAGCTCGAGCGCGAGCTCGAGGAGCTGCGCGGCGCGATCAAGGAGAGCGAGCAGCAGCTCGAGCGCCTGCGCGGCGAGCTGGCCGAGCGCCGCTCGCGCCTGCGCTCGCTCGAGGAGATCCAGCAGCGCTTCGAGGGCGTGGGCGAGGGCGTGCGCGCCCTGATGCGGGCGTCGGGCGCCGACGAGCGCGCTCGGGATGCCAAGGGCATCCTCGGCTTGGTCGCCGATCGCATCGAGTGCCCGCCGGAGCTGACCGAGGCGCTGGCGGCGGCGCTCGGCGAGCGCCTCTCGCACGTCGTGGCGCGCGATCGGGTGGCGGCGCGCGAGGCCTTCGGCTTCCTCGAAGGCGGGAAGCGCGGCCGAGCGACGGTGGTGCAGCAGCTGCCGCGGCGGGTGGTCGCGGCTCCGGCGGCGCTCCCCGACGAGCCCGGCGTGATCGGCTGGCTGGCCGATCGGATCGGCTCGGCGCCGGGCGATCGGGGCCTCGTCCGGCATCTGCTCGACGGCGTGCTGGTGGTCGAGGACTTCGGGACCGCGGAGCGCCTCCACGATCGTGGCGTGAGCGCGACGATCGTCACGCGGGCCGGGCAGCTCCTCGGCACCGACGGAAGCCTCACCGGCGGCCGCGGCGAGGGCGCCTCGGCCCACATGATCGCGGTGAAGCGCGAGATCCGCGAGCTGGCGGTCGTCGTCGGGCGGCTCGACGGCGAGCTCGCCGTCGTGGTGGCGCGCCATGGCGAGCAGCGGAGCGGCGTCGCGTCGCGGCGCGCCGAGCTCGACTCCGCGCGCACCGAGGCGCACGACGCGGAGATCGCGATCGTGAAGGCCGACAAGGACCTGCGGCGCGCCGAGGAGGACCTCGAGCGCGGGCGCCGGCGGATCGAGCAGCTCGCGGCCGACGCCGACGAGCTCGCCTCGCAGCTCGCGACCGCCAGCGACGAGGAAGGTGAGGCGCAGGGCGAGATCGACTCCGCGCGCGCCGCCGAGCGGGACTCGCAAGAGTCGTTGACGGCCGGCCTCGAGGTCTGGCAGGCGCGCCGCGAGGCGGTCGACGAGCAGACGCAGGTCGTGACCTCGGTCAAGGTGCGGGCGGCGCAGGCCGCGCAGCGCGCCGAGAGCGATCGGGGCGCGCTCCACCGGCTCGAGCGATCGACGAAGGAGCTCTCGGAGCGCGAGCAGCGCCTCCGCGGCGACATGGAGCGCGGGGCCAAGCAGCAGGGCGAGATCGCGGCGCACGCCTTCGTGGCGAAGGAGGAGCTGCTCGGGACGGTGGAGCGCGCGATGGCCGCCCACGAGCGCCTCGGCAGCGAGCGCACCCTCTACGACGAGGCCAAGCTCGAGCTCGGCCGGCGCGAGGCGGACCTCGGCGAGATCCGGCGGCGCATCGAGGGCTCCGGCAAGGAGCTCTCGGAGCTCACGCTCAAGGAGCGCGACCTCGCGAAGGATCTCGAGCACCTGCTCGACTCGATCGCCGAGCGTCACCGTGTCGATCTGCCGAAGGTGATCGGCGACTACCACTTCCGCGAGCTGCCCGACGCGCAGGTCCGCGAGCGGATCGACGAGCTGATCCGGCTCGTCGAGCGGATGGGCGAGATCAACCTGACGGCGATCGAGGAGTACGAGGAGAAGAGCACGCGCTACGAGTACCTGACGGCGCAGCGTGCGGACCTCGAGACGGCGCTCTCCCAGCTGGACAAGGCGATCCGGCAGATGAACAAGGAGAGCAAGCGCATGTTCCGCGAGACCTACGACGCGGTGAATGCGCGCTTCAAGCAGGTGTTCCCGCGCCTCTTCGGCGGCGGCAAGGCGGAGCTCGCGCTCACCGATCCGGAGGACATGCTCGAGACGGGCGTGGAGATCATCGCGCAGCCGCCGGGGAAGAAGCTCGGGTCGATCGAGCTGATGAGCGGCGGCGAGAAGGCGCTGACCGCGGTCAGCCTCATCTTCTCGATCTTCCAGCACCGGCCGAGCCCGTTCTGCTTGCTCGACGAGGTCGACGCGCCCCTCGACGAGGCCAACATCGGCCGCTTCGCCGAGGCGATCCGCGCGATGACGAAGCACTCGCAGTTCATCGTCATCACCCACAGCAAGGCGACCATGCAGATGGCCGACATGCTCTACGGCGTGACGATGGAGACGCCGGGCATCTCGAAGCTCGTCGCGGTCGAGCTGCGCAAGAACGAGGCGAAGCGCGCGGACGCCGATCAGGAGTCGGTCGCGGTCGCCTGATCGCTCTGTTGGCTGGCGCGCATTCGCGTGCGCGGCCGAGCTACGCCTCCCCGTCCCCGGTGTGAATGGGCGCAAATCGCTCCCGCTCGGCGTTCCCCGAGTGCTGTGATGTTCCGCCCTCTCAGACCAGGTCTTCGCGCGGCAGCTCGCTCGCCGGGCGGCCGTGCGCGGGGGCTTGGAGCAGCGCATCGAAGACCGCGCGGTAGTGGACGGTCGCGCGGCGCAGATCCTCGGTGCTCGCGCCGGGGCGCATGAGCGCCTCGGCGGCGCGTGCGTGACCGGCGGCCGTGGGAGACTCGACGGACAGATCGTCGAGCTGCCGGTCGGGGTCGTCGACGTCGAAGCCGCGGGCGATCATCACGTCGTCGATCAGGCGTCCGAGCGCCCCCGTCGCGCGCACGGGATCGTCGACGAAGCGGCCCTCCAGCTCGTTCCACGCCTCGACGAAGCGCGCGCGCTCGTCGCGATCGAGCGCGCGCAGATCGAGCCGCTCGACCCGCTTGACGCGCCTCCGCAGCTCTCGTCGCGCCGCCTTGCCGCTGCCTGTCTCCTCGACCGCGCGATCGTACTCGGGCCCGAAGCGCTCCCTCAGATCCTCCCGGGCGAAGCTCCGGCGACCCCAGAGCGCATAGGCGACCGCCAGGGCGCCGAGGGTGGCGAGCACCAGGACCACGATCCAGAAGGCGTCGGCCATCTGCGCTACCTCCGCCCCCCCGTCAGGCCGCAATGCCCGGGCCAGCGGACTCCGTCGCGTGGGATGCGGCACGCTCGCGCGCAGCGGGCGCACACCGTGGCGCGATGGATGCGTCGGCGGCGCTACTCGACGACCGCTATTCGACGACCAGGCGCACCGGGACCGAGAGGTCGACGACCTCGGCCCAGCCCGAGGGGCCCGGCCCGAGCTGCGCGGCGCCGAGCGCGCGGGCCACACAGGTGGCCTCCTCGTCGTCGCCGAGGGAGGAGAGCGCGACGTCGGCGCGGCGGATGCGGCCGGTGCGGCTCTCCACGTTCAGGCGCACCACCACGCGGCCCTCCGGCGCGGCCCCGCGAGCGACGCCTTCGGCGTGGCACTGACCGAAGCGCGCCTGCGCCGCCTCGAGCGCGCGCTGCCACGTTGCCGGCGGCGCCTGCGCGTTGTCGAAGCT
>JAEZBP010000021.1 GCA_023427125.1 Pseudomonadota bacterium
GGGCGGGCGGGGGCGCGGGCGGCGGAGCCGCAGGTGCGGCGGGAGCCGGGGCCGCGGGCGACACCGGAGCGGGGCTGGCGACGAGCTCGTCGAGGCGCGCCGGATCCTCGACGAGGTAGCGCCGGTAGACGCCGACCCCGATCAGCGCGGTGACGGCGACGAGCATGACCGCGAGCGCGCCGAACGCCGCCCAGATCCCCGGGTGGAGCGGAGGTCTCCGAGCCTTGGAGTACGCCGTCACCGGCAAGAACACCGGCGTCGGCGTCGCGGGGACGGCGGCGGGCCTCGGCGCGAGCGCCGTGAGGTTCGCCCCGATCCCATCGGTCGCTCCGCTGCGTGACGGCATCTCGACGCCGGTGGACGGGAGCAGGTGTCGACCGACCGTCACTCCGCTCCGCTCGTCGATCACGCGGCCCTCGAGCGCGCCGATCAGCGCGTCGGCCAACGCGTCGGCCGAAGGCCAGCGCGCGTCCCGGTCGGTCGCGAGCGCGCGCTGCACCACTCGCTCGATCGCCTCGGGGACCTCGGGGACGATCGCGCGGAGCGGCGGCGGCATCTCGCCGTGGATGCGCCGGACCAAGAGCTCGACCCCGCCCGACTCGAAGGGCGAGCGCCCGCCGATCATCTCGTAGAGCATGCAGCCCGCCGCGTACACGTCGGCGCGCGCGTCGATCTCGCCTCTCCCCTCGAGCTGCTCGGGCGCCATGTACTGCGGCGTCCCGAGCACCATCCCGGCGGCGGTGAGCGTCGCGGCCCCCTTGATCTTGCTGATGCCGAAGTCGAGGAGCTTCACGAAGGGCGCGCCGTCCGGGCCCGGCGCCAAGAAGACGTTGGCCGGCTTCAGGTCGCGGTGCACGATGCCGGCGCGGTGCGCGGCGGCGAGCGCGGCGAGCACCTGACGCAGGATCTCGATCGCCTCGGGGAGCGGAAGGCGCGTGCGCTCGCCGAGCTCGACGGCGAGATCGCGCCCCTCGAGGAGCTCCATCGCGAGGAAGACGACGCCCTCGGCGGTCGTGCCCGCGTCGACGACGTGCGCGATGTGCGGGCTCCCGATCGTCGCCGCGGCGCGCGCCTCGCGGAGGAAGCGCTCCACCGTCACCGGGTCGCCCGCGTGATCGGGCCAGAGCACCTTGAGCGCCACCTCGGTGCCGAGCACCGCGTGCCGCGCGCGATAGACCGCCCCGAAGCCGCCCTGTCCGAGCTGCGCGAGCACCTCGTAGCGATCGACCTGGCGACCGACGAGCGAGTAGGGCGGGAGCGACATCGCGAGTCTGGGTTTGACGGGCAGCCGCCTTCGACGCAACGATGCGGCCGCGTGCCGGACGACAAGACTACGCTCGCGCAGGACACGATCCAGCGGGTGAAGGAGGCGGGGCCGCCTCGCGCCTCGCTCGTCGTCTATCACCGCGATCAGGTGAAGGTGGTGGCGCTCGGCGAGGGCACCCCGCTCGTCGTGGGCCGCGCGTACCCGGCCGACGTCGTCGTCGACGATCCCAGCCTCTCGCGCCAGCACGCGCGCTTCACATGGCTGAAGGAGGGCGTCCGCGTCGAGGATCTCGGCTCGACGAACGGCACTCACCTGAACGGCGCGCGGGTCGGCGAGGCGCTCCTCGCGCCCGGCGAGACGCTCACGCTCGGCTCGGTGACGCTCTCGTGGAACCTCGCGAGCGCCTCGATCGTGGAGGGCATCGAGAGCTACGAGCGCTTCTTCGCGCACGTCACCGACGAGGTCATCCGCGTGCGCACCTTCCGGCGCAGCCTCGCGCTCGTGATGGTGCGCGCGCTCGGGGCGGAGAACGCGCACGTGGGCCGCTGGGCGCCGCGGCTGCGCGCGATGCTGCGCCCGGTCGATCGCATGACGCTCTGGGGCGAGTCGGCGGTGCTGGTGCTGCTGCCCGAGACCGACGCGTCGCGCGCGCAGACGGTCGCCTCGGCGATGGTCGAGGGGGACCGCCTCGGCGAGCCGACCTTGCTCTCCGGCGTCGCGCTCTATGGAGCGAGCGCGGGCGAGCTGATCGATCGAGCGCGCGTGCTCTGCCGGGGCGCGAGGCCGCAGGCGCGCGTCGTGCTCGACGACGAGGGCGCGGTCTCGACCGCGACCGGCACCCCGGTCTTCCTGAGCCCGCCGATGCGCGCCCTGCGAGGGCTGATCGACAAGGTGGCGGTCTCGAACCTGCCGGTCCTCGTGCGCGGGGAGACCGGCAGCGGCAAGGAGGTGGTCGCGCGGGCGATCCACGAGGCGAGCCCCCGCGCCAAGGCTCCGATGCGCAGCTTCAACTGCGGCGCGATGCCCGCGACGCTGATCGAGACGCTGCTCTTCGGTCACGAGCGCGGCGCGTTCACCGGCGCCGAGCGCACCACGCCGGGGCTCTTCGAGCAGGCCCACGGCGGCACCCTCTTCCTCGACGAGATCGGCGAGCTCTCGCCCGCCGCGCAGGCCGCGCTCCTGCGCGTGCTCGAGACGCGCCGGCTGATGCGGGTCGGCGGGATCGAGGAGCTCGCGGTGGACGTGCGCGTGGTCGCGGCCACCCATCGGGACCTCGACGTGATGGTCATGGAGGGGCGCTTTCGGCAGGACCTGCTCTACCGCCTGAACTCGGTGGCCATCGAGATCCCGCCCTTGCGCGAGCGCGGCGAAGATCTCGCGGCGCTGATCGATCGCTTCTTCGAGGAGGCGGCCCGCGCCAGCGGCGGTCGGGTGCTCCGGATCGACGCGGCCGCGCGGGCGCTCCTCGCAGGCCACAGCTGGCCGGGCAACGTGCGCGAGCTGCGAAACGTGATCGAGCGCGCGGTCGTGATGTGCGCAGGCGAGGAGGTCACTCCGGCCGATCTCCCGGAGGCGCTCCGCACGCCGGTCGCAGAGGTCGACGACACCGAGCTGGCCCTCGACCCGAGCGCCGACTTCCGCGATCGCGTGAGGACCTACGAGACGGCGCTCATCCTCGACGCCCTCGCGCGCTCGGGCGGCAACCAGACCCAAGCCGCGAAGATCCTGCGCATGCCGCTCCGCACGCTGGTCCACAAGATGAAGGCCTACGGCATCCGCAAGCGCTTCGACTCGGAGTGACTCGACTTGCTGGCGCGCGCCTCCGTCCCGCGGGGGTGTGTCGCGCCTCCCGTGCGGCCGAAGCTCTCGACCCTCTCAGGCGGGCGGGTTGTAGAGCGGCGCGAGCTCGGGCATGGCGCGCGTGAAGCGCGGGGCCGGATCGAGCACGAGCGCGCCGGTGGCGATCCAGTCGACGACCGCCGGCAGGAGGCGGTGCTCGGCGGGCTGGATGCGGGCGTGCAGGCGCGCGGCGTCGTCGCCGGGCAGGACCGGGACCGCCGCCTGCGCGAGGATCGGCCCGGTGTCCACGCCGGCGTCGACGAGGTGCACCGTGCATCCGGTGATGCGC
>JAEZBP010000024.1 GCA_023427125.1 Pseudomonadota bacterium
CCCGAGCCCCTGGGCCGCGCCCGGGGGGCGTCGACGCCGGCCTCGGCGCCGAGGGTGAGATCGAGCAGGGCGCCGACGCTGCGGTCGCTCGAGAAGTACGCGCCGCCGCTCAGCGCCAGCTCGAGCACCAGGAAGTCGAGCACCACCCAGCCGGCGCGCGCCTGCGCCTCGACGACCGGCAGATCGAATTTCAGGTAGTTCTGCTGGTCGCTGCTGAGCAAGAAGCCGGCCTCGAGGGTGGTCCGCAGCCGGATCGGGGGGCGCCCGTCGTCCGCGCGCGCCGCGCCCGAGACCAGCATCGAGCCAGCGAGAGCCACCGCCACCATCGACCGGCGCAGCACGCGCTGTGTCGTCGTGGCGGCGCCGGCTTTCCAAACGACGAGGGCCCCTTTCACTCGCGCGCGCGAGCCGCTCGGACCATCGCGACGAGCGCCTTTCGCGCCTCGGCCGGGGTGGAGACCGGCTCCGGGAACGCGATCCGCGCCGGCTTCGTCGCGCCCTCCACCGAGAGCTCGAACCCGTAGCGGTCGACGGCGACCATCCGCGCGGGGCCGCGCAGGCCGGCGAAGGCCTCCGCGTAGGCCGCGCACGCGTCGGCGTGATCGTCGTTCATGTGCGCGAGGATGCTGGCGGCGGCCGCGAGCAGCGGGTCGACCTCGGCCGCGCTCCACTCTTCTTCTCCGATCCACGACATGCGGCCGAAGCCGCCGACGTAGCGGGCCGAGCGGACCGCGAGCTCCCAGTAGCCGAAGTCGGGGAAGCTCGAGTAGGCCCGCGCGCTCGGGTGGCGCTCGAGGAACGCCGCCTCGACGCGCGCTCGATCGTCCACGCGCCGGCACTCGCCGACCAGGGTCACGCGGCCGCGCGCCAGCGCCTCGTCGCCCTCGCGCTCGGCCTCGACCACCAGGAGCGAAGCGCGCGGATCGGCCTCGAGGTTCTTGGTGTGCTCGGCGAGCTTGCTGATCAAGAAGACCGGCGCGGCGCCGACCAGCGCGTAGACGACGTGGGATCCGTAGGGGTGGCCGGCCGGATCGAGCGCGATCGTGGAGAGCGCCCCCTCGCCGCGCGAGGCGGCGAGCGTCCGGGCGCGCTCGGCGTGGCTCGGGGTGGTGCGCGCTTGGGCCATCGCCTCGAGAGTATGGCCACCGTCCGTCCGGCGACCAGCCGTGGTGTCGCCGCCGCGGCGCGCCTCGATCGCGGCGCTCGCACGCTCACGATCCACGACGGCGCTTGGCGGCTCTCGCTCTCGCTCGACGAGTAGCTATTCGGGCTCCTCGAGCGGCTCGTCGGGATCGCGAGCCTGCGCGAGCTCGACCACGAACATGACGGGGATGACGAACAAGATCTCGAGGTCGATCTCGATCCCGGCGGTCACCTCCCAGACGCGCGGCTCCATCAGCTGGGCGCGGGCGCCCGCGTAGAAGTTGATCGCCCACGAGTAGGCGCTGAAGTAGTTGTAGGGGCGCCATCCGACCGCGAGCTGCCCGAGCGCGAGCGCGCCGGCGCGGCCCTCGGGGCGCGCGCCCCAGCCCGCGCCGGCGGTGACGGTGAGCGCGAAGCCGCTGTCGAGCGGCAGGAGCAGCGCGAGCCCTCCGGCGAGCTCCAGCGTGCGGAAGCCCTCGGTGCGCAGGTCGATCGCGGGCCCGAAGCGGACCTGGGCCGGGCGGGCCTCGCCGAAGAGCAGATCGGAGCGCAGCGCGACCTCGAAGAGGGGCCACGGGTCGGGGCTCTGCTCCGCGATGTACGCGCCGCCGCCGAGCGCGAGGCGGGCCGAGACGCGCGCGTCCCAGTCGTCGGCGGACGCGGCGCCCGGCAGCGCGAGGATCGCCGCGGCGAGGAGGAGGGTCACTTGGGTCGCTCCGCTGCGTGACGGCATCCCGACACCTGCAAACGGCGCAGGTGTCGGCCTACCGTCACGGGGCTTCGCTCCGTTCCTCACATCGTCTGCCACAGGAAGTCGCGGTCGAGCTGGACCTCGCGCTCGCGGCCGTTCGCGCCGCGCACCGTGAGCGCGCTCTGGCGCTGCGAGGCCATCGAGAGCGCGCTGGCCGCCTCGGCGTCGGTCATCGCCGAGACCTGCCGATCGCCGATCGCCAGGATCGCGTCGCCCGGCACGAGGCGGGCGCGCGAGGCCGGCGAGTGGGTGGCCACCCGCATCACCACGAGCGCGTCGGGCCGAACCTCGTACTGCTCGATGCCCACCCCGCGGTGGGGCCGCGGCGCGCTCACCCTTATCGTCACGTAGCTCCCGCCCTCGAGGAGCAGCCGCGCGTCGGCGTCGGGGATCGCGTTCTGAGGCAGCCCGCGCGAGCGGAGCTGCCCGACCGGATCGGCGCCCACCGTGTCCTGATCCCACACCTCGAAGCGCAGCGCGGTGCCCGGCGGGAGGTGCACGTTGCTCGGCAGCGTCGCGCCCCACGCGGGGGTGTGCGAGTCGCCCTCGACGGGGGTCTCGAAGAGGAGCGCCTCGCCGCGATAGACCCGCACGAACACGTCGGGGGCGCCACCGCCCTCGTCCCACGGGAGGTCGCCGCGCTTTCGGGGGCTGATCTCCGCGCCGACGATCGTCAGCTGCCAGATGTCCGAGGGCGCCGAGATCATGCCGGCGTCGGCCCGCGCGACCGGCGTGAGCGACGTGCTGCGCCGCGGATAGATGCACCCGGTCGCGATCAGAGCCGAGAGCGCGATCAGAGAGAGCCGACTCGAGAACATCGGCGCGAGGTTCGCACACGCCCGCCATCCCCACAAACCTTGGCACGCGCCCCGGACCACCCTCGACGTCCGGCGCGCGCACGGCTACAAGAGCGCTCCATGCGACGGGTCAAGATCGTCTGTACGCTCGGCCCCGCCAGCTCGACGCCCGAGATGATCGAGGCGCTGGTCGAGGCCGGCATGGACTGCGCGCGCCTCAATTTCTCGCACGGGACGCACGAGACCCACTCGGCGACCGCCAAGATGGTGCGGGACGCGGCCGCGAAGGCGCGCCGCCCGGTCGCGATCCTCGCCGATCTCTGCGGCCCGAAGATGCGCATCGGCAAGTTCCCCGGCGGCCCGATCGAGCTCGTGGAGGGCGCCCGCTTCGTGCTCACCAACGAGGACGTGCCGGGCGACGTGAGCCGCGTCTCGCAGAGCTACCGCCCCCTGCCGCACGACGTCGTGCCGGGCGATCACATCCTGCTCGACGACGGCCTCTTGAAGCTGCGGGTGCTCGAGACGACCGCGACCGACGTGATCACCGAGGTCGAGGTCGGCGGGACGCTCAGCGATCGCAAGGGCATGAACATCCCCGGCGCGAAGCTCTCGACGCCGGCGCTGACCGAGAAGGACCGCGTCGACCTCGCGTTCGCGGTCGACGAGCTGAAGGTCGACTACCTCGCGCTGAGCTTCGTGCGGAGCGCCGACGACGTCGTGCAGGCGCAGCTCATCGCGAAGGGCACCCCGATCATCGCGAAGCTCGAGAAGCCCGAGGGCATCGCCAACCTCGAGGCGATCTGCGACGTCGCGGACGGCGCGATGGTGGCCCGCGGCGATCTCG
>JAEZBP010000102.1 GCA_023427125.1 Pseudomonadota bacterium
GGCGCGACCTCGCCGTCGAGGAGGCACGCCGAGAAGCGCGCGAACGCCTGCGCCGAGCGCTCCGCCCGCTCCTGACCGCGCAGGTAGGGCCAGCCGATGAGCCCGCCGCCGAAGATCAGGTTCGCGACGAGGGCGAGCACGACCGGCCGCAGGTTCGGGCGGAAGCGGCCTAGCTCGTCGGTGTCGTTCATGGGCGGTGGAACCGAAGGGCCGCTTCGCGCGTCGGAAGGCTAGCCATCAGGCGAGCGCGATGTATGGCTCCGCGCGCCGATTCTCGCTGGGGGCACGTCGGTAGCGAAGGCGAAAACCCACCCCTATACTGGCCCGTCCGCACGACACACAGGGTTCAATGACCAAGCTCCGACCGTATTGGAAGCCGCTCCTCGCCCTCAGCGCCGTCCTCGTCGCGTTTGGGCTCACCCAGCTCTGGGAGCAGAACGGGCTGGATCTGAACATCGACGCCTCGGCGCGCGCCCAGGAGATCCGGCAGGCAGAGGCATACGACCTCACCGAGCTGCGGGTCATGAACCGCGTGATCCTCCACGTAAAGAACCATTACGTCGAGCCGGAGCGCATTCAGCCACGTCGCATGCTGCTGGCCGGCCTCAACGCCGTCCAGCGCGAGGTCGCCCCGGTGCTCGTCGACTACGAGGACGGGCAGAGCCACCTCACCGTGCACGTCGACAACCAGGAGCGGCGCTTCCGCGTCGACGACGTCGACAGCCCCTGGGCCCTCTCCTTCCGCTTCCGCGAGATCTTCGGCTTCCTCCAGCAGAACCTGGAGGGCGAGGACATCGAGCTGCGCGACGTCGAGTACGCGGCCGTCAACGGGATGCTCCGCACGCTCGATCCGCACTCGGTGCTGCTGACGCCCGACGTGTACGAAGAGATGCGCATGAGCACCCGCGGGGAGTTCGGCGGGCTCGGCATCGTCATCTCGATCCGCGACGGCCAGCTCACGGTGATCCGGCCGATGCCGGGCACGCCGGCGGGGCGCGCGGGCCTCCATCGTCTGGACCGGATCGTCACGATCAATGACGAGTCCACGCTCAACATGCCGCTCACCGAGGCGGTCAATCGCCTGCGCGGCCCGCCCGGCTCGCAGGTGAGCATCTGGGTCACACGCGAGGGCCAGGGAGGCTGGACGCGCCCGCGCCGCTTCGATCTCACCCGCGCGGTCATCCACATCGAGTCGATCGAGTCGCGCATGCTCGGCGACGGCATCGGCTACATCCGCATCAAGACCTTCCAGGGCAACACCCACGAGGACATGCGCCGCGCGCTCGCGCAGCTGCACCGCGACGGCCTGCGCGGCCTCGTGCTCGATCTGCGCGACGATCCGGGCGGCCTCCTCGAGCAGGCGGTGCGCGTCGCCGACACGTTCCTGCCGAGCGGCACGATCGTCACGACCTCGAGCAACGACCCGGCGCAGCGCGACGAGAAGTTCGCGCGCCAGGAGGGCACCAAGCCCAACTACCCGATGGTCGTCCTGGTCAACGGCGGCAGCGCCTCGGCCTCCGAGATCGTCGCCGGCGCGCTGAAGAACCACGACCGCGCGCTCATCGTCGGCCAGCGCACCTTCGGCAAGGGCTCGGTCCAGGTCCTCTACGACTACGAGGACGGCTCGGCGCTCAAGCTGACGATCGCGCAGTACCTCACGCCGGGCGACGTCTCGATCCAGGGCGTCGGCATCACGCCCGACGTCGGCATCGACCCGATGACGGTGGACCGCGCCGACGTCGATCTCGACGTCGACCAGACCTACATCCGCGAGTCCGATCTCGCCTCGCACCTCACGAACGACAACGCGCGCGAGCCCGAGCGGCCCTCGGTGATGATGCGCTACTACCTCCCGGCGGAGGTGCGCGAGCGGCTGCGCGAGGCGACGCCCGAGGAGCGCGAGGAGAACGAGCAGGAGCAGGAGTTCCTGCTGCGCTTCTCGCGGCTCTTGCTCTCGCAGGCCCGCCACCCGGGCCGGCGGCAGATGCTCAACGAGGCCCAGCCGGTCTTCGAGCGCGGCGGGCGCGAGGAGATGGCGCGCGCCGCCGAGGAGCTGCGGCGCCTGGGCGTCGACTGGACCGAGGGCGCCGACGCGGGCCCGAGCGACGTGCGCGTCGAGGTCTCGACCAACCGCCCCGAGAACCGTGCGACGGCCGGCGAGGATCTCGTCCTGCGCGTCCGCGTGACCAACACCGGCAGCGCACCCCTCTCGCAGCTGCGCGCGGTGACCAAGAGCGACTACTCGCTCTTCGACGGACGCGAGCTCGTCTTCGGCAAGCTCGAGCCCGGCCAGCGCCGCGAGTGGCCGACGAGCCTCGGCGTGTGCGCGCCCGAGAACGAGCAGCGGGTCTGCCGGCTGCCGCGCCACCTCTCCGATCGGGCCGACGCGATCCGCGTGGAGTTCCAGGAGGCGCACGGCCACGTGCCGCCCCCGGCGGAGCTGCGCACCGAGGTGCGCGCGCTCGCGCGGCCCCGCTTCAGCTACCAGGTCCAGGTCGCCGACAACCTCCAGGGCAACGGCGACGGGCGGATCCAGCGCGGCGAGCAGGCGACCATCTTCCTCCACCTGCGCAACACCGGCACCGGCCGCACCTACGAGACGCAGGCCAACCTGCGCAACCTCAGCGGCGCGGGGGTGATGCTGCGCGCGGGCCGCTTCCGCATCGACAACATCGAGCCCGGCCAGGAGCGGGAGGTCGCGTTCACGTTCGAGGTCCTGCCCGACTTCGATCGGGACAGCGCGCGCCTCGAGGTCTCGGTGGTCGACGTCGACCTGCGCGAGGC
>JAEZBP010000615.1 GCA_023427125.1 Pseudomonadota bacterium
CTCGACCGCGCGCGTGAGTGGGCGGCGCGGACCGCGGCGCACGCGGTGATCGACACCTCGGCGATCCCGATGCCGCACCCGCGCGGCGAGCACCACGGCCGGGCCGCGCAGCGCTGGGACGACGTGAGCCTCGCGGACAAGCTCGCGATCCTCTCGGGCGCGAGCGAGCGGCTGAAGGTCGGTGAGCGCATCGTCGACTGGGAGGCCGAGCTCTGGTTCACGCGCTGGCACAGCGTGTATCTGACCAACGGCGGCGGCCGCGCGGTGCAGAGCGCCGAGATGCTCACGCCGAACCTCAGCGCCACGGCCTACCGAGACGGCGAGACGCAGACCCGCTCGACGCGCTCGGGCATCGCGCAGCAGGGCGGCCTCGAGATCCTCGAGCGGGTCGGCTTCGATCGGCTCGCGGGCGAGCTCGGCGACGAGGCTCTGCAGCTGCTCGAGGCGCCGAACTGCCCGAGCGGCGCGATGGACCTCGTCCTCGCGCCCGATCAGATGATGCTCCAGATCCACGAGTCGATCGGCCACCCGCTCGAGCTCGACCGCATCCTCGGCGACGAGCGCAACTACGCGGGCACGAGCTTCGTGACGAAGGACATGTTCGGCGCCTACCGCTACGGCTCGGAGCTCTTGAACGTGACCTTCGATCCGACACGCACCGAGGAGCTCGCGAGCTACCGCTGGGACGACGACGGCGCGCCGGCGACGCGCACCGTGTTGATCGAGAGAGGCATCCTGAAGGCGGGGCTCGGCGGCGTGGTCTCGCAGGCGCGCCTCGGCCTCGGCGGGACGGCCAACGCGCGGGCGACGAGCTGGAACCGGCCACCGATCGATCGGATGGCGAACCTCAACGTCGAGCCCGGCGAGAGCCGCGTCGACGAGCTGATCGGCGGCGTCGAGCGCGGCGTCCTGATGCGCACCAACAAGAGCTGGTCGATCGACGACTCGCGCAACAAGTTCCAGTTCGGCTGCGAGATCGGCCAGCGGATCGAGGACGGCGAGCTCAAGGGCATCGTCAAGAACCCGAACTACCGCGGCGTGAGCGCGACCTTCTGGCGATCGCTCACCGGCGTCGGCGACGCGAGCACGATGGAGGTCCTCGGCACGCCCTTCTGCGGCAAGGGCGAGCCCAACCAGATCATCCGCGTCGGGCACGCGAGCCCGACCTGCCGCTTCAGCGGCGTCGACGTCTTCGGAGGCGAGTGATGCGCGAGCGCTTCTTCGATCTGGCCGCCGGCGTGCTCGGTGCGCTGCACGGCGCAGAGGTGGGGTCGCTCTCGCTGCGCGGTGAGCGCTCGAGCTTCGCCCGCATGAACCACGCGAAGGTGCGGCAGGCCGGCGACGTCGCGCAGGACGTCGTGGAGCTCACGTTGATCTCCGGCTCACGCCACGCGAGCGCCTCGTACACGCTGAGCGGGCGTGTGGACGACGACGCGGCGATGCTCCGCGCCTCGCTCTCCGAGCTGCGCGCGATCGCGGCGGCGCTCCCCGACGACCCGCACCTCCTCTACTGCACCGAGCCTCGCGAGAGCACGACCGTCGAGGCGGACGAGCTCCCCGACGCGGCCGAGGCGGTGCGCACGATCCTCGAGCTCGGCAGAGGACACGATCTGGTCGGCCACTTCGCGAGCGGCGCGCTGCACCGCGGGTTCGCGAGCTCGCTCGGCCACCGGCTGTGGCACACGAGCCACAGCTTCCACCTCGACTTCAGCCTCTACGCCGAGCGCGACAAGGCCGCGAAGTCCCTCTACGCCGGGACGCGCTTCTCACCGAGCGCGCTCGAGGCGAAGATCGGCGAGGCCGCCCGTCAGGTCGCGATCCTGCGGCGCCCCGAGCGGCGGATCGACCCGGGGAGCTATCGCGTCTTCCTCACGCCCTCGGCGCTGAGCGAGATCCTCGGGCTCCTCGCCTACAGCGCGTTCGGCGTGAAGTCGCACCGCACGAAGCAGACGGCCCTCTTGCGCATGCTCGACGGCGGCGCGGCCCTCGATCCGCGCGTGAGCCTCGTGGAGGACGCGACGAGCGGCGTCGCGCCGCGCTTCTCGGCGTCGGGGTTCGCCCACCCCGAGCGGGTCGAGCTCCTCTCGGAGGGCCGGCTGACCGGCGCGCTGATCTCTCCGCGCTCCGCGAGGGAGTACGGGCTCTCCCCCAACGCAGGCAAGACCGAGCGCCCTCGCGCGCTGGCGATGGCGGCGGGCGATCTGCCCGAGCGAGAGGTCCTCGAGAGGCTCGGCACCGGCATCTACGTCACCGACACCTGGTACACGAACTACTCGGACCTGGCCTCCGCGCGCATCACCGGCATGACACGCTTCGCCACCACGTGGGTCGAGGACGGCGAGCCGGTCGCGCCGCTCGCCGTGATGCGCTTCGACGACAGCATCTACCGCATGCTCGGGAGCGAGCTCGAGGCCCTGAGCGAAGAGCGCGAGTGGATGCTCGACGGCGGCACCTACTTCGAGCGGAGCACCGACTCCTACCTGCTGCCCGGCGCGCTGCTCCGCTCGATGACGTTCACGCTCTGAGGCCCGTCACTCGCGATCGAGCTCCTCGGAGATCGCGGCGAGGACCGCCTTGGCCGTGTCGAGCTGCGCGGCGTCGAAGCGGCCGAGCGCGCGGCGCAGCGCGGACTCGACGGTGCCCGTGCGGGTCGCGTCGAGGCGGCGGCCCTCGTCGGTCAACCGGAGCAGGGCGCGCCGCCGATCTTCGCGATCCGCCTGGCGATCGAGCAGGCCGCGCTGCTGGAGCCGCTTGATCACGCCGGTCAGGGTGCTCGGGTGGATCGCGAGGAGCGACGCGATGTGGCCCGCCGAGCTGTCGGGGAAGCGACCGACCAGCCGCACGGCGAAGCGCTGCGGCGCCGTCACCCCGAGCCGCTGCTCCATGCGCCTCGAGAGGGTCTCGAACCGATGGTTGAGGCCCCACATTACCCGCATGAAGTCGAGCACCTTGCCGAGGCTCGGCGCCTCGGGCTCTTCCTCGTTCGCGGCAACCGCGCCCCTTACACCCGGGGCTCTCATTCCACGCACATCCACGCTCCGATTCTGCGCGTCGCCTCGAGCACCCGGCCGCAATGCTGCTCCAAGAGCTCCTCGTCCGGAGGAGAGCTCGTGTCTCGTGTCGCCATGGCCAAGAGCGCGCTCGCGCCGTCGAAGTCTACCAGAGACAAGCGGAGCGCGAGCTCGTTTGATGGCCGACCAAAGTCGCTGGCCGGCAGGCAGGCGACGCCGACCTGCTCGAGCAGCGCCTCCGCCAGCTCCGGCGAGCTCGTGATCCCGCGCCGGGCGAGCCGCGCGCGGTGCGCCTCGAAGTCCGGGTAGACGTAGAACGCACCGCTCGGGTCCGGCAGCACGGCGCCGCTCTCGCGGAGCCGCGCGGTGGTGGCGCGCGCCAGGGCCGAGACGATCGCGCGCGAGCGCCCGAGGTAGCTCTCGATCGCCTCGCCGCGCTCGAAGGCGCGCACCGCCGCGTACTGGATCGGCGCGCTGGTCGAGGTGTAGGTCTCGCTCGCGACCGCGGCCATCGCGCGCCGCAGGTGCGCGAGCTCGGGCGGGAAGACGAACGTGCCGAGCCGCCAGCCGCCCGCGCCGCACCACTTGCTCAGCCCGCTCGAGATGATGGTGCCCTCCGGATAGCGCCGCGCGATCGACTCGTGCGCGCCCTCGTGGTGCAGCTCGCCGTAGATCTCGTCCGAGAGCACGACGATCGCGTGCCGCCGCGCGACCTCCGCGAGCGCGTCGAGCTCGCCGGCGGAGAACGTGGTGCCGGTCGGGTTCGAGGGATAGTTGAGGATGAGCACGAGCGAGCGCTCGCGGCTCTCGGCGGCCAGCGCGTCGAGCTGCTCGGCGCGCAGCTTGTAGTCATCCTCCTTGCGGGTGTGGATCAGCACCGGGCGGCGCCCGACGATACGCGCCTGCGGCTCGTAGCTGACCCACGCCGGCGTGGGGATGAGCAGATCGCCGTCGTGCACGATCTGGAGCAGGAACATCAGCTCCTTCGAGCCGGGCGCGACGAGCACGTCCTCGGCGCGCGCGGAGATCCCGTGGCGCGCCTCGTGATAGTTGGCGACCGCCGCGCGCAGCGCCTCGAGCCCGCCCACCGGGAGGTAGTCCTTCTCCCTCGCGTGAGCGCGCAGCGCCTCCACCACCACGTCCGGAACGGGAAAGGGCGACTGCCCGAGCCCGAGCCGGATGACGTCGCGCCCCTGCTTCGCGAGCGCCCGCGAGCGCTCCTGGATCGCGAGGGTCGCGGAGGGCTCGAGCCCGGCGACGCGCGCGTCGAGCCGCAGCCGGGGAGAGCTCACGCGGCGTCGCCTTGGTGATTGTCGCGGCCGAGGACCGCGAGCCGGCGCGGCCCGCGATCGCGGGTGAGCGTCCGCATCCCGCGCTCGAAGAAGTGCTCGCTGGCGCCGAACGCCGGCTCGAGCTGATCCAGCCAGGCCACGCCCTCGTCGAAGCGCGCGTAGAAGGGCCGGCCCACCCAAGAGGCGTCCCGCGCCTGCAGGAAGCGGAGGGCGAACACGCGCTCGCCGCCGATCTCGGCGGTGCCGTCGACCACGACCTTGCCGGGCGTCGCGCTCATCGAGGGGCCGCGCACGGTGCGAGCGAGGCCCGAGACCTGGCTGACCGCGGCACGGAAGATCGAGTTGGCCCGCGCGAGCGGGACCTCGAAGTACTGAAGCGGGCCGGTGTCGCGCGCGATGAACATGTAGTAGGGCACCGCGCCGAGGCTCACCTGCTTGGTCCACATCGCCGACCACACGCCGGCATCGTCGTTGACGTGCCCGATGAGCGGCGCCTGGCAGCGCACGACCGCGCCGGTGCCGCGGATCCGGCGGATCGCCGCCTCGGCGATCGGCGTGGCGAGCTCGGCCGGGTGGCTGAAGTGCGCCATCACGCCGAGGTGGAGGCCCGCGCGCGTCACCGACTCGAAGAGCGAGAGGAGCGCGTCCGCGTCGTCGTCGGTCACGAAGCGCTGAGGCCAGTAGGCCGGCGCCTTGGTGCCGATGCGGATCGTCTTGAGCGAGGGGAGCCGCGCCGCGAGGAGCGGCTCGATGTAGCGGCGCAGGACCGACGTCTTCATCACCATCGGGTCGCCGCCGGTGAAGAGCACATCCGAGACCTCGGGGTGGCCGCGCAGGTAGGTGATCAGCTGTTCGACCTCGCGCGCGGCGAACTTGAGATCGTCGAGCCCGACGAACTGCGGCCAACGGAAGCAGTACGAGCAGTACGCGTGGCAGGTCTGGCCCTGCACGGGGAAGAAGAGGACCGTCTCCCGATACTTGTGCTGGATGCCCGAGAGCGCCTCGCCCTCGAACGACGGAACGTTGAGCTCCTTCTGCCCGGCCGGGTGCGGGTTGTGCTGTCGCTGGATGGTCCGCGCGAGCTCCGTGAGCTCCTTCGCCGGCGCGTCGCGGAGGATCGCGTCGGCCACCCGCCGAAAGTCGTCGCTCGAGAGCATCCCTCGCTGCGGGAACGTGAGCTGGAACATCGGATCGTCGGGCACCCGCGACCAATCGATGAGCTCGTCGCAAACGTAGGGGTTCACACGAAACGGGAAGACGGTCGAGACGACCTTCATCGCGAAGCGGTGATCGGCGGAGAGCTTCGCGACCTGCGGGATCGTGTCGAGGTCGCGGCGTCCGTACGCGCGGAAGCGGCTTGTGGCGGGGGTGTGCTCCAGGGTCATGGCGATCTCCGAGATGGTGTCCTCCGAGACCGAGGCCGTGCGGCCCCGGTCGAAGCGCGCGAGCGCTCACCGAGCGGCCCACCCGAGCAGGTGACCCACGGTAGACGCTCCGGTGGCGCCGAATGGTTCGCTGGCCGACAGTTTGCCAGCCAACAGTTTGTGTACATAGTCGATCCCGCCGGCGGAGGTCAAGCCCCAACAGGCACCGGGTCGCGCCCGAGCGCTCGTGCCACCCCGAATCGGCCCGCTTCGGGCTGCAGGCGCGTGATATGAATGCTCGCCATGCGCCGACCCCTCGGTGTCCTCGCGTCCCTCCTCATCGCCCACCTCGCCACGAGCTGCGAGCAGAGCTGCCTCCACTCGGACGAGTCGTGCACCGTCGCGACCCCGTGCGCGCAGCTCGCCTTCGAGTGCGCGTCGCCGAACGCGCCTCGCGCGGTGCGGCTCGCGCCGGGCGATCCGATCCCCGGCGGGCTCGACGCGCTCGCGTCACCGGGTGACGTGGTGCTGCAGAACGGGCTCGTGACGGCGGTGATCGACGCGATCGATCACCCCCACTATGTCGCGCCGACCGGCGGCAACCTCCTCGATCTCGCCAGCGCGGCGGGCGACGACGACTCGCTCACCCACGTCTTCCAGGCGGTCGGGCTCCTGCCCGGCGACTCGGTGCGCTACGACCGGATGACGATCGAGGAGGGCGACGGCTTCGCGGCGGTGCAGGTCTACGGCTCGCTCGGCTCGAGCGAGGGCGACTCCCCCGTGCGGGTCACCACCCGCTACGAGATCCGCCCCTGCGAGCCGGGCATCCGCGTGCGCACGGAGATGGTCAACCGCACGAACGAGCCGCGCGTGTGGACGCTCGTGGACGCGTGGTACTGGAGCGGGCGCGAGGCGCTGCCCTTCGCGCCGGGGCCGGGCCGGGGCTTCGAGCAGCCGGGCCTCGTCTCGCCGATCGTCGACTCGTGGGAGCCCTCGCCCTTCATGGCCGCCGCCGCGCACGCCGATCCGGCGGCGACCTACGTCGAGGTCGCCTGCAACGGCGACGCGCTCCACGGCTTCCACAGCGAGCAGATCAGCGCCACCGGCCGGCCGATCCGCGTGGTCCAGCCGCGCGACTTCGAGGTCTTCGAGCGCTTCATCGGCGTGGTGCCGGGGCGCGCGATCGGCGGCGGCGCGGACCTCGCGCTCGAGCTGCGCCGGCAGCTCCACGGCGAGACCTACACGGAGATCAGCGGGCGCCTCGAGGGCGGCGGCGTGCTCGGCGACGAGGTGCGCGCGTCGATCATCATCGCGGAGGGCCGCGCCGACACGCCGGCCGCCGAGCGGGTGCCCTGGACACAGGTCACCCCGGAGGCCGACGGCCGCTTCCGCGCGCGGGTTCCGACCGGGAAGGACTACGTGCTCGACGTGCGCGCGTTCGGGCGCACCGTCGCGACGGCGGAGGCGAGCGTCCGCGCGGCGGCGGTCGATGTCGGCGCGATCGCGATCGAGCCGGCCGCCACGCTCGAGCTCGCGGTGACCG
>JAEZBP010000617.1 GCA_023427125.1 Pseudomonadota bacterium
AGCGCGTACACGCCGTACGCCTATGGGCTGCGGCAGCCGACCGTGGAGATCCCGGAGGTCGACGACGAGGACGAGGAGAACGAGGAGCGCGCCGAGCGCGAGCTCGAGGCCCGCGAGCGCGCGAGCCCGAGCTGACGGCGATCACAATCAATGGGAGACGAGGAGGCCAGGAGGCGAGGAGACGAGAGGGCAATCGATCGATCCCGCGCCCGCTTCTCTCCTGGTCTCCTCGTCTCCCCCGATTTCATCCTCCGAGAGCGCTGAGCGATCATGGTCGGGTGATCCGAGCGCCTTGCTCCGCGCCGCGGGCCGGCCCATGATCACCGCCGAGCTGGGGATGCTGGCTGCTGCCCCGCTCCGAGCACGCTGTGCCTCGGTCGCGACCTCTCGAGGTCGGGCCTTCGAGGCGCAATCGACCCCTCGCGTCCGCTCCCCGACCGCCCTCTCGACCTCGGCAGCCCACCATGTCCAATCAACTCGCGCGGGTGTTCCGCGCGCTGGCTCGCTCCGGCCTCCTCGTGCGCGAGGAGGGGCCGGTGTTCTGTGTCTCGCGTCCGGATGCGCCGGACGCCCCGGAGGCGCGCGTGCTCTTGCCGCGCGGCTTTCGGCTCGATCGCAAGGCGCTCTCGCAGCTCGCGGCGTTCGCGGGGGTCTCGCACCCCGCGGGAGGGAAGGTGTGCGCCGCGTGCGCCACGCCGGATCTCCACGCGGGCGCGCTCGTGCCGGTCGGCGCGGTGCTGGCCACGAGCGAGCTCGTGATCCCGCAGGCGATCGGCACCGACATCCAGTGCGGGATGCGCCTGCACGTGGTCGATCTCGAGCTCGACGTGTTCCTCGCGCGAAAGAGCGAGTGGATCGCGCTGATGAAGGGGGATCTCCTGCTCGGCACGCGCGATCTGCCGATGCGGGTGAGCGCGGTGCGCGCGATGTTCGAGGCCGGCGCGCTCGGCTGGCTCGAGGAGACCCGCGAGGCGCCGCTCGGGATGCTCGCGCGGGCCGATCTCGATCAGCTCGAGCGAGAGCTCGAGCGCAGCTTCGGCTGCGGCAGCGAGGACGGAGACGCCGACTACGCGCCCTCGGATCTCTTGCCGGACGAGCGCGACGTGGTGCGCGACAGCTGCATGGGCACGACCGGCGGCGGCAACCACTTCGTCGAGGTGCAGCTCGTCGAGGAGGTGCTCGATCGCGCGCGCGCCTTCGCGTGGGGCGTGAGGCTTGGGCAGCTCGCGGTGATGGTGCACTCGGGCTCGCGGCGCGTCGGCGCGTTCATCGGCGGCGAGTGGATGGCGCGCGCCCGCGAGCGCTGGCCCGAGGGCGTCGCGCACCCGCCGATCTTCTCGCTCCACGGCGAGGACGCGGCCGAGTACGTCACCGCCCTCCACACCGCCGCCAACTACGCGAACGTCAACCGTCTGTTGCTTGCCGAGCTGGTGCGCGATCGGCTGCGCGAGGTCTTCGGCCGCGAGCTCGAGGCGCCGCTCGTCTTCGACGCGCCGCACAACACGATCACGCGCGAGGGCGAGCGCTACGTGCATCGAAAGGGCGCGACGCCCGCGCACGCCGAGCAGCCGGTCTTGATCCCCGGCTCGATGGGGCAGCCGTCGTTCCTCATGGTCGGCCTCGGCAACGAGGCCTACCTCTCTTCGGCCTCGCACGGCGCCGGTCGCGCGCGCACCCGCGGCGAAATGCGCAAGCGGGACCTGCGCGGTGAGGCCCTCGGCCTCGAGGGCGTCGAGTGCGTCTCGCTCAAGCGCGAGCGCCTCGTGGAGGAGGCGCCGCTCGCCTACAACGCGGTCGGCCCGGTGGTGGAGGTGCAGGCCGACGTGGGCATCGCGAAGCCCGTCGCGCGCATGCGGCCGATCGTGACCTTCAAGGCGTGAGGCGCGGGATCAATCGGCGGGCTCGACGGTGAGGACGCCCTTGCCGAGCAGGCGCTCGAGGGACTTGAGGGTCTCCACCTCGCGGAGCGGCGAGACCAGCACGAGCACCGCGACGCTGCGCGGCCGCGTCAGGCAGTCGAGCACCGCCTGATCGGCGCCGCGCAGGCGGTGCTCCTTCGGATCGGCGGCCACGCTCACGACGTCGGTCGGGGAGAAGAGCCGGTAGGCCGCCTCGATCTCGAGCCGCTCGGCGTCCGCGAGGAGGCGCCGGGCCCGGGTGTCACTCGGGTCGCTGGCGAGCAGGGTGCGGAAGACGTGGGCGGCCTCGGTGTACTGCCGCTCGTGCAGGAGCAGCTGCGCCTGATCGAGCAGATCCTTGCCGACGTCGGGCCCGTGCGCGATGCCCTCGACCTCCACGAGGCCGCGCACCCGCAGCTCGTCGACGTGCCGCAGCAGCGCAGGGCGGCTGAGGCCGAGCACCAGCCGCGCCTCGCCGAGCGCCGGCGCCGCCTGGGAGAGCTGGTGGATCGCCGCGTCGATGGTGCCGAGCTCGTCGGCCTCCCGATCGGTCGCAGCGAGGCGCGCCTTGTCGTCGGGGTAGGTGCCCTCGATGCGCGCGCCCTCGTCGAGCAGGCGCAGGCCCTCCATCACGAGGAACTGGATCGGGATGTCGAGATCGATCGAGGGGCTCGGCACGTGCGTGCCGTCGCGCAGCTCGAAGCGGCCCTCGCGCCACAAGAAGAGATCGAGCAGCGCCTCGCGCGTGGCCGCGCGCAGGCCCGGCCCGGGCGCCGAGGGCGAGCCGTCGCTCGCCAGCCTGCCCTCGAGGAGGGGAGGCGAGGCGGCGATCACCGTCCGCTCGCGCACGGCGAGCCACGCGCTCATCCCCTCATCGCGCGTCACCTGAACGAAGGCGCAGGCCCGCGTCGCGTCGGCCCACTGGAGGACGTCGGCGAGCCCCATCGTCGACAGATCGCCTGTCAGCACGGCCCTACGTTATCACGGCGGCCGTCCGGATCTGGTAGGGTTCGACCGGTGTCGGTCATCAACCCGCTCGCCCGGGAGATCTCGGCGAAGGTCGTCTATTACGGGCCCGGCCTCTCGGGGAAGACCACCTCGCTCAAGCACATCTACTCGGTGGTCAAGCCGCAGCGGCGCGGGGAGCTCGTCACGCTGGTGACCGAGGGCGACCGCACGATCTTCTTCGACTTCCTGCCGCTCCACGTGAAGGAAGTGCAGGGCATGGGGGTGCGCTTCCAGCTCTACACCGTCCCCGGGCAGGTCTTCTACGAGGCCACCCGCAAGCTCGTCCTCTCCGGCGCCGACGGCGTGGTGTTCGTCGCCGACAGCCGGCCCGCCGCGCGCGACGACAACTTCGAGTCGCTCGCGAACCTGCGCGCGAACCTCGAGGAGAACGACCTCGACGTCGAGACCTTTCCGATCGTCTTCCAGTACAACAAGCGCGATCTGCCCGGCGCGATGTCGGCCTCGACCATGAGCGCGGAGCTGAACTGGCTCGGCGCGCCGGAGTTCGAGACGGCGGCGACGATCGGCGAGGGCGTCTTGCCGGCGCTCAAGGAGACCTCGAAGCTCGTCATCCGCTCGATCCTCGCGCGCATGCCGCAGCGGCCGCAGCGCAGGGCGCGGGCCAAGGCCGCCCCCGAGGGCATCGAGGCGGAGCTCGCGCGGGTCTCGGCCGAGCTGACGACGGTGAGCGGCGAGGTCGCGATCAGCGAGGTGGAGTCGCAGCCGCCGCCCTCGGTCCACGTTCCGAAGGGCGCGCTCTCCTTCTCGACGCTCTGGGAGGGCGCCGACGCGATCGCGGTCCTCGAGGTCGAGAACGCGATCCGCAAGGGCGAGCACGGCCGCGCGATGGAGCTCGCGGTGCGCGCGATGGTCGAGCTGCTCGATGCGCTCCCCGGCACGACCGGCGAGAGCGCGAGCCCGATGGCCAAGGCGGCGCTGCTCGGCCTCGACGGCCGCGAGTTCCTGCGCTTCTGCCGTCTCGCGAGCCTCCACCAGGGCTCGACGAGCGACAAGGACGCGCTCTTCGCGCTCTACATGCTGGTCTCCGCGCGCCTCAAGGCCTCGCAGGTCTGAGTGGACGACTCGAGGCGAGAGATCCAGCCCGGTGCGGCCCTCGCGCATCCGCTCTTCGCGATCGCGCTCGTGGTGCTGGTCCTCAACGATCACGCGCTCAAGGGCGCGGGGATCCTGCCGCCGATCGTCACCGGCAAGCTCAGCGACGTCGCCGGGCTGCTGGTCGCGCCGGCCGTGCTCGCGTGGATATGCCGCGCGCGCACCTGGCGCGGCTGGATGGCGGCGCACGTCGCGGTGGGCGTGGGGTTCACCGCGCTCGAGCTCGCGCCGGCGCTGGTGTCGGGGGTGGAGAGCGCGTCGGCGTGGGTCGGCCTGCCGATGCGGATGTGGCCCGATCCGACCGACCTGCTCGCGCTGCCGGCGCTGGCAATCTCGCTCGTCGTCTTGCGAACCGAGCGGCGCCCCGCCTCCGCGCTGGTCGGCGTCTTCGCGCTGATCGCGTGCACCGCGACCTCGCCCTCGAGCCCGGCGCCGCGCTATCCGTTCCGGCCGCGCGGCGTGGTGGAGGCCGACCTCATGCTTCGGCACACCGGCAGCGCGGACCTCGCCGTGTCGGTGCGGCGGCTGCGCGACGGGCTCGAGGTCGACTGCGACGGGCTGCTCGAGGCGCCGCACGAGCTGCTCGACGCCGGCGACTTCACCGAGCCGAAGAGCTGGACCCTGGCGCGCGGCGACGGCGTGCCGCTCTGGGATCGCCTCGACGGCGCGCAGACCCGCGAGTGCTACGCGGTGCGGCTCACGGCTCACGGCCAGGAGTGGCTCATCACCTGGCGGCACGGGACCCCGCCCGTCGTCGAGCGCGAGCTGCGGCTCGAGCCGGACGTCCCCGCCGAGCCCACCGCGGTGGTCGTTCGAGAGGGTGATGTGCCGCCCCAGGTCCCCGCGGGCGTGACCGTTCGACATCCGTGACCGTTCGGTCGTGTTTTGCGCGAATGCGCACGCTGTCTTGCGCCTCCTGCTAAGCGCGCCCGCGCCCGGCCGGTTAGAGAGTGCCCGCGCGCCGAGAACGTCTTCGGGTGGGGCGCGCGAGGAGGACGCGATGTCCACGCAGGCCGAGGTGTACGCCGGCTCCGAGGTGGAGCTGGTGGAGGGGCTCTTGCGCCGTGACGAGCGCGCATGGCGCGCGATGCACGAGCGCTACGGGCGGCTGATCTATCGATGCATCGGCGAGGTGCTGCGCCCGTTCTCGAGCCGCCTCGGCTCCGACGCGGCCCACGACGTCCACGCGACCTTCCTCCTCGCACTGCACGAGCGGGACATGCACAAGCTGCGCGTCTTCGACGCGGAGAAGGGCCGCTCTTTCTCCTCGTGGCTCGGCCGGCTGGCCACCAACTGCGCGGTCGATCACGTCCGCAAGAACGCGCGCTGGATCTCGGTCGAGCTCGACGAGACCGCCCTCGAGCCGGCCCCCTCGCCCGACACCTACCGCGCGCTCGTGGCCCGCATGCGCCTCGACGTCGTCCGCGACGCCGCGCAGAAGCTCACCGAGCGCGATCGAGAGCTGCTCGAGCTCGTCTTCGACGCCGCCCTCGAGCCCGACGCCATCGCGACCCGCATGGGCGTGTCGGTCAAGACTGTCTACAGCAAGAGCCACAAGATCCGCGAGAAGCTGCGGACCGCCCTCGTCGAAGCGCAGCTCGCCGCGTAGCTCGGTCAGCGGGGCAGCGAGGCGAGGTCGTCGGCCAGGAAGGCGTCGACCTCCTTGCCGAGGGCCTCGGGGACCTCGTTGGCCAGGGAGTGGCGGGCGCCGGCGAAGCAGCGGAGGAGGGCGCGGGGGAGGAGCGTGGCCAGGCGCTGGACGCCGCGGTCCATGCCGAGCGCCTTGTCTTGATCGCCGTAGGCGAGGTAGGTCGGGTGCTCGATGCGGTGGGCGTGCGGGAAGTGGCTCTGGAGCGCTTGGTCGACGCCGATCTCCCAGTACATGCGGTGGAAGCCGGGGCCGTACACCTCGCGGAAGTAGGCCCACGCGTCGCGCAGCGCCTGATCGCGCCCGGTCCAGCGCTTCGAGTACCAGAAGCGTGATTGAACCCAGAGGCTCGGCCAGAACATGAAGCGGAGCTGCTTCATCATCGTGCCGAAGAGGGCGAGCGCGCGCATGCGATCCCACGCCCCGGCCGGCGCCCAGGCGGCGAGCCGCGCGAAGCGCTCGGGCTCGCGGTGGCCGAGGCGCAGGACCAGGTTTCCGCCGAGGCTCCCGCCGGCCAGATGCGCTCGGTCCCCGACACCGACGGCGTCGGCGAAGCCGAGCAAGGCGTCCTCGTAGAGCGCGAGGTCGTAGCGGCGATCGTGCGGCTTGTCGGAGTAGCCGCAGCCCGGCAGGTCGGGGATCAAGACGCGCCGCCGCTCCGTGAGATGCGGCAAGAGCGCGTCGTACTCCTCGAGCCGCGAGCCGTGGCCGTGGATCAAGATCAGCGGCGCGTCCTGCTCGCCGCCCGCAGGTCGCACGTCGATGTAGCGCAGTCGGAGGCCGTGGACGGTGACGTCGTGCTGCTCGTGCACGGTCACCGGCGCCGCGCGTGGGCGGGTCAGCCAAGATCGTGGACTCATGTGGTCAGGATGACGCGCCTGGGGCCGGCTGCCACGTTGGGAGACGCTCACCCTAGGACCTACGGAGCCGGTAATGACCGGCGAGCATCCCACGTGGATCTGGGTGACGTTCGGCGTCACCGTCGCCATCCTGCTCGCGGTCGACCTCTTCACGCACCGCGGCGAGCACGGGCAGTCGCGCAAGGCGGCGATCGTCTGGAGCATCGTGTGGGTCGGCGTAGGGCTCGCGTTCGGCCTCTTCGTGTGGGCGGCGATCGGGGGGACGGCGGCGGGCGAGTACTACGCGGCCTACCTGATCGAGAAGAGCCTGAGCGTCGACAACCTCTTCGTCTTCCTGCTGATCTTTCAGACCCTCGCGATCCCCCACCACCAGCAGCACCGGGTCTTGGTGTGGGGCATCTTCGGCGCGCTGGTCTTTCGCGCGATCTTCATCTTCATCGGGGTCCGCGCGCTCGATCAGATCGACTGGATGGTCTACGTCTTCGCGGCGATCCTGCTCGTCGCGGCGTTCCGTATCGTCCGCGAGGACCCGCGCGCGCAGACCGAGAACAAGGTGGTGAAGTGGCTGGCCCGCCACCTGCCCGTCACCCACGAGATCCACGAGCACCGCTTCATCACCAAGGTGGCCGGCCGCACGGTCGCGACGCCGCTGTTGATCGCGGTCCTCGCGCTCGAGACCACCGACGTCATGTTCGCGGTCGACTCGATCCCCGCGGCGCTCTCGGTCACGCGGGACGAGCTCCTGGTCTACAGCTCGAACGCGTTCGCCATCCTCGGCCTGCGCGCGCTCTACCTCGTGATGGCCGATCTGGTCGCGCGCCTCGAGTACCTCCACTACGGCCTCGCCGCGGTGCTCGCCTTCGCGGCGGTGAAGCTCCTGACCGCCGACCTCTGGCACGTGCCGCCGTGGCTCTCGATCGCCATCATCGTGCTCCTCCTCGGCGCCGCGGTGGTGGCGAGCCTGCTGCACAAGCGCCCGCTCGAGGAGCCGAAGGCGCCGGACCTCGGTGAGCCGGCGTGAACCGGCGGCCGACCGGGGTATGCTCCCCGGCATATGCGGAAGCCCTCTTCGCTCCTCGCGCTCGCTCTCGCCGCTGGCTTCGCCCTCTCGGGCTGCGCAGACGAGCCGCTCAGCTGCGGGGAGGGTACCTACCCCGTCATCGTCACCTCGCTCAGCGGCTACCTCGACGACGTCGTACCGGCGGTCGAGGTGCAGCTGCGCGTGCCGGAGACCTGCGAGGTGCTCGACACCCGCTGGATGCTCTGGGAGGAGGAGACCGAGACGGTCACGCTGGCCGACTACGCAGACCTCGAGGGCACGCTGCACGGCGGGGGCGTCGAGACCGGCGACGACGTCATCGGCTTCACCAACGCCGATGTCTACGTGAACCTGATCTACCCGGAGCCCGGCGTTCAGGCGCCCGAGGTCACGCTGACCTGGTCGTTCGCAGGTACGACGCTCGCCACCGTGGACTGCGCGGCGAGTGCCGAGGCGCTC
>JAEZBP010000276.1 GCA_023427125.1 Pseudomonadota bacterium
GCCTCGCGCACGGCCTCGTGATCGGCCAGCGAGCGCCCCGCGAAGAGCTCGGGGAGCGCCGCGAGGAGCGAGAGCGGGACCGGCTCCTCGGGCCGGAGCTCGTCGCGCAGCTCGGAGAGCTGGGCGAAGGCGGCGCGCGCGCGCGCCATGTCGAGCACCGGAGGGCCGAGGGCGTCGCCGTCGAGGCGCCCGATCACCTCCACACGGCCGCGGTGGAGCGCGCGGCGCACGCGCTCCTCGACCAGGCCCGCGTGCTCGATCAGCTCGACCGGCAGCTTCACTCGCGCGTCGAGGAAGCGGTGGTTCACCGCGCGCACCTCGATCAAGACACGCCCCCCACCGAGCGCCGCCTCTCCGCCCCCGTGGCCGGTCATGCTGCGAATGCCGGCGCCCCCCGCGCCCCCGTCACGGTGGCTCACGGGTCAGGTCAGGCGCTTCTTGCGCTTCAGCTCGTCGAGGGTGCGCTGGTACTCGATCTCGAAGCTCGCGGTGCCCTCCTCGAGGTTCTTGATCTTCGACCGGACCTCGCGATCGAGCTCGCCCTCGACCTCCATGTGTCGCCGCATGATGGTCGTCATCTTCTTGCGCAGGACGTGATCCTCCGCGAAGACCTCCTCCACGTTGGCGCTGTGGAAGAAGATCGTGAGGATCTGCTCGAGCAGGTAGGGGAGCATGTCCTCGCCGATCGGGATCTGCCGCTCGCGCGCGATCGTCGACTTCATCTTGCCGAGCTGCGCGTACGGGAGCCCGCGCGACTCCATCCGCGACTTGGCCTCGTCGACCACCTGCCGCTCCTGGCGCAGGTACTCCTTCATGACGGCCTCGACATCGAGGCGGACCTCCTCCACCTTCTCCGTCTCGATGTCGCCGTCCTTCACGAGGGTCTGGACGATCTCCTCGGCGATGACGGGAACCTTCCCGCTATAGAGTCGCATGCTCTCCAGAGAGCCCCGGCGGCGCGGCGACGTGCCACGGCCCTGGCGAGGCGTGCGAAAGCTACGCGCAGCTTCCGTGCCCGTCAATGACGGATCCGACCGAGCGAGGCGATCACATGGGTCGCTCCGCCGCGCGACGGCATCCCGACACCTGCGAACGGCAGGCAGGTGTCGGCCTACCGTCACTCCGCTGCGCTCCCTTGATCAGCCTTCCGAGCCGTCGGCCAGGCGCCGCTGCATGCGGCTCACGAGCTCGCCCCAGCCGTCCCGCGCGATGATGCGATTGAACTGGCTGCGGTAGTTGTCGACCATGCTGACTCCGTCGGTGGAGACGTCGACCACCCGCCAGGCGCCGTCGCGCTGGCGCATGGTGTAGTCGATCGCCACGGGCGGGGCGCGGCGCTGCGCGCGCGATCGCGCGGAGGTGTGCACCACCGTGAGCTCGCCCGAGCGGCTCTCCCGCTCGTACGTCACCTCGAAGTCGACGATGCGCTCGAGGTTGCCCTCGTAGTTGCGCTCGACGAGCTGGCGCAAGAGATCGACGAAGCGCTGCCGCTCCTCCTCGCTCTGAGCGTCCCAGTGGGCGCCGAGGGCCCGGCGGGAGAGCTCCTGGTAGTCGAGCAGGCCGTTGAGCAGCGTGCGAAGGCGCTCGGTGCGCCGGGTCCGCGCCGCGTCGTTCGGCGTGGCCTGGCGGAGGATGCTGTTGACCTCCTCGTGGCGGCTCTCGAGGTAGGCGCGCGCGCCACCCTGCGCGGCGGCGGGCGAGGCGAGCGCCGGCACGAGCAGGAGCGGCGCCATGAGGAAGATGCGGGTGCGTGCGATCACGAGGCCCTCGTCGGTTTTCCTTGGAGACCCGCCTTCGACGGGCCGACCGAGCGCCTATTTAGCGCGCGCTCGCCGGCTGCGCATTCCTCCGGCTCGCCGCTCACTCGCAGGGCGGCTCCCAGCGCTGGGTCACGGGCGAGCCGCTGGTCCGCTCGAGGTTCGCGAGCGCCACGTTCAGATCGTGGATCGCCTGGAGGTGGCTGTAGCGCGCGGTGAAGTAGGCGCGCACCGCGTCGACCAGATCGCGCATCTCGACGGTGCCGACGTCGCGGCCCTGCGCGGCCGCGATGAACCACGCCCGCGTCTCCCGGTGCCCCCGCCCCCAGGTGTCGACCTGCCTGCGCGCCGCCTCGACCGCGCGGTAGGCCTCCGTCACCTCGATCGCGATCCCGCGCCCCGCCTCCTCGGAGCGCTCGCGCAGGTCCGCCAAGAGCGCGCCCTCGCGATCGACGCGGTAGGCGTTTCCCCAGAGGTCGAGCGACCAGCGCAGCACCAGGCCCGCCGCCACCGACGTGTAGTTCGCCTGATCGATGACGAAGGGGTTGGTCTGGTCGGTGATCCCGGGCGCCCAGGTCGTGCCGAAGCGGTACGCGAGCGCGATGTCCGGGAAGAAGCCCGCCTCGGTGAAGTCGAGGCTCGCTTGGCGCGCGCGGACCGCGGCCTCGAGCATGCGGACCTCCGGCCGATCCTCGCGCGCGCCGCCGGTGTAGCGCTCGAGCGGCTGGAGCTCGACCGCCACCGGCTCGATCGGACACTCGGGGATCCGGACCTCGCCGACGCCGGTGAGGATGCGGAGCGCGCCGCGCGCGGTGTCCTCGAGGCGCTGGACGTCCGACGAGCGCGCCTCGATCTCGGCCAGCGCGGCCTGCACGCGCCAGCGATCCATCACGTCGGCCTCGGGATCGCCCTCGGCGATCTGCTCGTCGATCCGCGCGGCCGCCGCGCGCATCGGCGGGATCCCCTCGTCGAGCATCTGCCGCAGATCGAGCGCGAGCTGGAGCGCGAAGTAGGCGCGGCGGACGTGGTGGCGCAGCTCGGCGAGCACGCGCGTCCGGTCGGCCTCGGCGGCGCGGATGCCGGCGCGCGCGGCGTCGCGGGCGGCCGGCAGCTTGCCGAAGGTCCAGAGCGGGATGACGCCCTCGATCTGGAAGCCGACGATCGGCTGCCACGGGTTGTCGATCGGGAGCTGAGGATCGGGGCTGAAGATCGGGCTGCCGCTCACCTCGGGGGCGATGCTCACGCCGGCGGTGATGGTCGACTGGAAGAAGGGCGATACCCACGCCTCGTCGAGCTGGGCCTGGGCGGCGCGGATGCGCGCGCTCGCGGCACGCAGGCCCGGGTAGCTGCGCTCGGCGGCCTTGGTGAGCGCCGCGAGATCGCGGACCGGAGCCTCGCGCGCGGGCTCGGCCTCGGGCGGATCGGCCAGCGCAGCGAGGGGCAGCGAGAGCGCCGCGGAGGCACACGCGATGAGGGCTGCGATGGGGGCTCGCCGCACGCGCACGCTTGTACCACGGCAGAAGCGCGTGGACAGGCGCGAGTCAATCCACGAGGAGGATGCGGCGGAGCGCCACGAGGCGAGTCAGCTCGACCGCCGTGATCGTGTCCGAGGCCTTCTTCTCGCGCAGCGGCCCGAGCTCCGCGTCGAGCTCCTCCCAGCGCTCGCGGCTGAGGCGCTCGAGGCCGGGGCGGGTGAAGTACTGGAGCTTCTCGAGGTACTCGAGGAAGCGCCGGTGTGCTCGGGAATCCACGCGGGCAGCGTACCGCGGCCGCGGGCCCAGGCTACCCGACGACGCCCGAGCCCTGCGGGAGGTCGGTCTTCTCGGTCAGCGCCATCAGCAGCTTGGCGCTCGCGCAGGCGTTGCCGTCCACGCTCGCCTCGCACGCGACCTTCCAGATGTTCGAGCGCCGCTGGACGACGGTCACCTCGAGCTGCATCCGATCGCCGGGCACCACGGGGCGGCGGAACTTCGCCTCCTCGACGCCCAGAAAGTACATGACCTTCTGCGCGTTGTCGTAGGGGTCCGACGCGTAGGCCAAGACGGCGGTGAGCTGCGAGAAGGCCTCGAGGATCAGCCCGCCCGGGAAGATCGGCGCCCCCGGGAAGTGCCCCGGAAAGAACGGCTCGTTGAAGGTCACGCACTTGAGCGCGCGGGCGCTCTGGCGTGGCGCGAGCTCGACGACGCGGTCGATCAGGACGAAGGGGGAGCGATGCGGGAGGATCCGCAGGATGCGGTTGATGTCGAAGTCCATCCTCCCCGCATCCTTTCACGTTCCCGGCACGGGCGGGAGAGGGATCACCCGCTCTTCTTGGCCTTCGTCCTCGCCTTGCCCGCGCCGCCGCCTCCGCTCCCGCCGCCGCTGCCGCTCTCGCCGTCGCGCCCCTCACCCGCGTTGTAGCGCTGGATGACCTGGTCGGTGAGGTCGAGGTTGCTCGGGACCCAGACCACGCCGCCCTCGTTGCGCTCGACGATCAGCGTGTAGCCCTCGGACTGACCGATGCGCCGCAGGATGCGCTCCATCCGCGCGATGATCTCGCGGGTGAGCTGGCCCTCCTGCTCGGCGAGCTCGCGCTGGTACTCCATGTACGTCGACTGCAGCTCGATGAGCGCCTTCTGGTAGGTAGCGGCGCGCTCCTGGATGGTCTTCTGCGGCGCCTTCGACGCGATGAGCTGCTCGATCTGCTCCTTCTGCGCCTTGAGCGAGTTCTGGGTCTTGTCGAGCTGCTGCTGCCGCTTCTCGAAGAGCCGCTTGAGCCTCGCCTTCGCGCGGCGGCCGTCTTCCGTCTCGTTCAGCGCGCGCTGGAGGTCGACGACCGCGATGCGGTTCGTCTGCGCGTAGATCGTCGGGGCCGTCGCCGCGAGGAGCAGCGCGGAGACGAGCGTCACGGCATGTCGAGATAGCTTCATCGAGGTGAGTACTCGTTCAGAGGGGTTCGAGACGGGCCGGTGCTACTCGGTGGGGCCGAGCGCGTCAAGCGCACGGGCTCCGACGCGAGCGCGAGCGAGGCGATTCACTCGGGCGGGCGCTAGAAGAAGTTGCCGATGGTGAACTGGAAGTCGAGCTCCTGCTCGTTGAGCTCGGCGTTGCGGGCGAAGGGGATGCCCCACTCGAAGCGCAGCGGACCGAGCGGCGAGACCCAGCGGATGCCGAAGCCCCAGCTGGTGCGGATGTCGAAGGGGTTGAACGAGCACGCGTCGTTGGCGCTGAGGCCGCCCGTCGACGGCGCCGCGTTGCAGTACTGCGAGTCGAGGTTCCAGGCGTTGCCGCCGTCGGTGAAGACGACGCCCCGGATGCCGACCTCCTGCACGATCGGGAACTCGACCTCGAGGTTGTAATAGAACTGCGCGTTCCCGCCGATCGGGATCCCGCCGACGCCGGGGATCGCGTTCGGATCGATGTCCTGCGGGATGCCGAGGCGCGGGCCGAGCTGGTTCAGCGGGAAGCCGCGCACGTTGAAGATGCCGCCGAGGAAGAAGCGCTCGTAGATCGGGACGCCGTTCGGATCGCGGGAGGTGATGAGGCCGCCGACCGCCCGCGCGCGGAAGACCACGTTCTCGACGATCGGGTAGTAGACCCGGAGATCGAGGTTGTGCCGCATGAAGGTGTTGGCCGAGCCGATGTACTCGTCGGCGATCTCGGTCGACCACGAGCCGTAGAACCCTTCCGTCGGGAAGAGGCGGTTGTTGCGGCCGTCCCAGGTCAGCGTGAGCTGGAGCGAGCTCGTGAGGCCCTCGCGGAAGAGGTTCTGCAGCGGCAGCTGCGGGAAGAGGTTCTGCACCTGCCCGGTCGGCACGTTGCCGAAGAGGCCGGTCGTGGCGCTGCCGATCTGCACGTAGTCGGCGCGGTACTGGGCGAAGAAGCGCAGGCGGTAGTCGCCGAGCGGGTGGCCCGCGGTGATGCTGCCGCCGGTCGAGTCGCGGGTGAAGAACGAGAGCTGCCGGACGGTCTTGAAGAGGTCCGCGCCGACCGTCCACTGGCTGCCGAAGAAGTAGGGCTCGATGAACTGCAGCTGGACGAGCTGGCGGATGCCGCTGAGCTGGAGCTGGAGGCTGAGCGACTGGCCGTTGCCGAAGAGGTTCTGCTGCTGGACCTGGCCGGTCAGGATGAAGCTCTCGATCGAGCTGAAGCCGGCGCCGATCTGGAAGGTGCCGGTCGCCTTCTCCGCGATCTCGATGTTGATGACGATGCGATCGGGGGCTGAGCCCTCCTCCTCGCTCATCTCCACCCGCTCGAAGTAGCCGAGCGCGGTGATGCGCGCGCGGCTCACCTCGGCCCGCGTCTGGCTGTAGAGCTCGCCCTCCATCAGGGTGACCTCGCGCCGGATCACCGAGTCGCGGGTCTTCGTGTTGCCGGTGATGTTGATCCGCTCGATCCGCACCGGCGGGCCGCGGCGGATGACCACCGCCACGTTCACGATGCGCCGCTCCATGTCGAGATCGGTCTCGGGGCTGATGTCGACGAAGGCGTAGCCCTCGTCGCGATAGCGCCGGGTGATGCTCAAGAGGCTCGTCGCGATGCGCGTGCGATTGAACCAGTCGCCCGGGTTGGCCGCGACGAGCTCGCGCAGCGCGCGGCGGCCCCCCAGCGGCTCGACATTGTCGCCGTCCTCGTCGACCTCGCGCACCGCGAGCCGGCCGATGCGGAAGCGCGGGCCCTCCTCGAGCGGGATCGTGATGTCGATGAAGCGGCGGTCGGGCGTGAGCGCGATGACCGGCGAGCCGACCCGCATCGCGAGGTAGCCCTGGTCGTAGTAGTAGGCCTGTAGGCGCGTGACGTCTTCGTCGAAGTGCTCGCGGTTGAAGCGGTCGTCGTTCGAGATGAACGAGAAGAACCCGGTCTGCCGGGTCCGCATGATCCCGCCGAGCTGGCTGTCGGGGATGTTGCGGTTGCCCGAGAAGCGGACGCTCCGCACGTTCACCCGCTGGCCCTCGTCGATGCGGAAGACCACGTCGACCTGATTGTTCTCTTTTCTCCGCAGCCGGTAGCTCACGCGCGCGAGGAAGAAGCCCTCCTCGGCGTACTTGTCGCGGATGCGCGTCACCTGCTGGCGCACCGTCGGCACCGAGAGGATCCCGCCCTCGGTGAGCTGCACGACCTCCTCGAGGTCGCTCGCCTGGATGCTCGCGTTGCCCTCGAAGACGATGTCCGCCATCGCCGGGCGCTCGGTCACGCGGACGATCAGATCGATGCGCGCCTCGCCCGCCGGCGTCGCCTCGATGACGATGTCGTCGTAGAAGCCCGAGTCCCAGAGGGCCTCCGCGTCGCGCGCGACGCCGGTGTCGGTGCACGTCGTCCCCGCGCGGAGGCGGAGCACCGCCAGGATGTCCTCGTCCGAGACGCGCCGGTTGCCGCGCACCCGCACCCGGCGGATGCGCCGCTGGTGGCAGAGCGTCTGCGGGACGTTGATCGCCTCCTCGGCGTCCTCCTCGGGCTCGTAGAGCTCCTCCTCCTCCGCGCCCTCGGCAGGCTCGCCCTCGGCGAGCTCAGCCTCGCCTTCCGCTCCCCCCGCCTCGGCTTCCCCCTCGGGAGGGACCTCCTCGTCCTGGGCCATCGCCGGTGCCGCCGAGGCGAGCCACGCGACGAGCACGGCCGAGACAGTGGCGCGAAGGGTCACGATAGGGCCGGGGATAGCGGGGGGCCCGAGATCGGTCAAGGTCATCCGACGTGCTCGGCGGGCTCTTTCGCCTCGGCCTCGTCGGTCTCCGCCACATCCTCGGCGTCCGCGCGCTCCTCGGCGCCCTCCCCCTCTTCCTCGCCCGCCTCGGGCTCGCTCGCGTCGGACGCCATCACCGCGCCACCGGAGGGCGCGCGCCGCACGTCGTTCTCGATGCGTCCGTCGCGCATCGTGACGGTGCGCGCCATGCGATCGGCGAGATCGCGGCTGTGCGTGACGATCAGGAACGTGGTGCCGCGGCGCTGGTTCAGGTCGATGAAGAGCTTGTGGATCGCCTCGGACGTCTTGCTGTCGAGGTTGCCGGTGGGCTCGTCGGCGAGGACGAGCTTCGGCTCCATCACGAGCGCCCGCGCGAGCGCGACGCGCTGCTGCTCGCCGCCCGAGAGCTCGCCCGGCCGGTGGCGGATCCGATGCGAGAGCCCCACCTCGTCGAGCAGCTCCTTGGCGCGCTTCTCGAGCGCGCGCTGCGACTCGCCGCGGATGAGCCCCGGCATCATCACGTTCTCGAGCGCCGTGAACTCGGGCAGGAGGTGGTGGAACTGGAAGACGAAGCCGAGGCGCTGGTTGCGGAAGCTCGCGAGCTGCGAGGCCGAGTAGCGCGTGAGGTCCTTGCCCTCGAACGCGATCGTCCCCTTGGTCGGGAGATCGAGGGTGCCGAGGATGTGGAGCAGCGTGCTCTTGCCTGCGCCGCTCGCGCCGACCACCGCGAGCATCTCGCCCTCCTCGATCACGAGGTCGATCCCGCGGAGGATCACGACCTCGTTGCCCTCGTGGATGAACTTCTTCCAGACGTCCTTGACGGCGACGAGCGGCTTCGAGGTCATGGGGAGCTCTCTCGGGAGGTCACGTGTAGCGGAGCGCGTCGACAGGCCGGAGGCTGCTGCCGAGGAGCGCGGGATAGATGGTCGCGAGCAGGCAGATCACCACGGCGGAGACGCCCACCAGCGCGAACTCGACCGGGTCGATGTGAACCGGCAGCTTGTCGATGTAGTAGACCTCGGCGCTGATCGGGATGCCGAAGTGCTCGGCCGCGAAGCAGGTCAGGTACCCGAGCCCGAGCCCTGTCGCCGCGCCGAGGATGCCGATCATCAGGCCCTGCGCCATGAACACGGCGACGATCTGCTCGCTGGTCGCGCCCATGGCCTTGAAGATGCCGACCTCCTTGCCCTTCTCCTGCACCATCAGGATCAGCGAGGCGACCACGCAGAAGCTCGCCACGAGGATCGCCAGGCCGAGCACGATGAACATCGCGAGCTTCTCGAGCTGGAGCGCGCCGAAGAGGTTGCGGTTCACCTCCTGCCAGGCGCGCACCCGGAGCTCCGAGCGGCCGATCGCGCCCTCGAGCGCCTGCGCCACCGGCTCGGCGCGGTCGCCGTCGCGCACCTTCACCTCGATGCCGTGGACCGCGTCGCCGACGTTCAGGAAGCGCTGCGCGTCCTCCACCGTCGTGTACGCCATCTTCATGTCGAACTCGTACATGCCGCTGTAGAAGATGCCGGCCACGCGGAACGGGCGTGTCCTCGGGATCGGCCCGCTCGGCCCGAGATCGCCGTGCGGCGAGACCACATCGACCGTGTCGCCGACGTGGAGGCGCAGGGTCCGCGCGAGCTCCTGCCCCACGATGAGCCCGGGGAGCACCTCGGGCTCGGGATCGCTGCCCGGCGAGGGCGCCTCGACCTCCGGCAGGAGGAAGGGATCGATCTCGTCCGCGATCCGCGACCGCTCGGGCGCGCCGGAGTCCTCTCCCTCGCCCGCTCCTCGGAGCACGTCCTGCGCGTCGTCCAGGAAGCCGCCGCTCGGGAGGGGCGGAGGAGGCGCCTCGGGATCACCGATCCTCAGCGGCGGCGCGAGCAGGCCGCGGCCCATCTCGCTCGCGCGCAGGCGCAGGAGCCGCTCGGGGTGCGTGAGGTACTCGAGCCGTCCGTGGCGCATGTTGCGCGGCAGCTCGGTGACCTGGCCGATGGTCTCGGGATCGATCCCCCGCAGGAACGCGCCCGCCAGGTTGGTCGCGCTCGTGATCATCACCTCGCCCTGGACGTAGGGCGTCGCGCCGATCACCTGATCGTTGGCGCGCACCGTCTCGAGCATCGGCTCCCAGCCCTCGAACGAGCCGTGCTCGCGATCGATCACCACGTGCGCGTTGTTGCCGAGGATCTTCCGCTTGAGGTCGTTGCGGAAGCCGCCCATCACCGAGAGCGTGGTCGTCAGCGTGCACGAGCTGAACGAGACCGCGAGGATCGCGAGCGCGCTGATCGCGGCGAGGAAGCCGCTCTTTCGCGCGCGCAGCATGCGCGAGGCCACGAGCAGGCGGAAGCCGCTCCGCTCGACGAGGTCGAGGAAGAGGGGCAGCACGCGCCACACGAAGCGCACGGCGAAGAGCGCGGTGACGGCGAGGCGGATCACCGGCAGCCAGATCGCGTCGGGCGCGTCCTCGGGCGGCGAGATCGGCAGGAGCAGCGAGACCAGGACGAAGGCGGCGAGGAGGAGCCCGTCCATCGCTAGCCAGAAGCGCGCGCGCAGCCGCTTCGGGACGAGGAACCACGTGACCGTCGCCGCGCCGAGCTCGACGAGGAGCCCGACCGCGGTGAGGCCGGCGGCCACCATCAGCACGCTCCACGTCCCCTGCTGGGTCGTGGTCATCTGGAGCGAGCTCCAGAGCCCACCCCAGCCGAGCGGCAGCGTCTCGCGCGCCCCGATGCCGAACGCGATGAAGCCGGTGTCGGTGAACGCGTACGCCAGCACCCCGGCGAGCATGCCCATGCCGAGCGCGCGGGCGATGGCGGCCCACGCCAGGGTCAAGAGGCGCGCCCGACCGGTCGTGCCCGCCGCGACCTTCAGCACGCCGTAGATCGCGAGGATCGCGTAGACGAGCGTGAGCACGACGTCGGGCCCGAGCGCGCCGAGGGGGATCGCCCAGTACGGGACCCGCTCGCTCAGCGTCATCGGCTCGATCGCGAAGACCGCCCCGACCAAGAGGCCGGTGATGGCGAGGTGCAGCACGCTCCAGAGGCCGATCGAGAGCGCCGCGCTGCCGAAGCGCAGCGCCTTCTCTCGCGCCTCGAGCTGGCGGGTCGCCTCGGCCTCGGAAGGCGGCACGCGCCGGCCGCGGATCTTCGAGGCGATGTTGATCGGCAGGACGACGAACGCCGTGATGAAGACCGAGAGGACGCCCCACCACCCGAAGAGCGCGCTGATGAGCGTGGTCCGCAGGAAGACGCGATCGATGCAGACGCGGCAGAAGCGCCCGGCGGTGCGCGAGTGCAGGAAGAGGACGATCAGCCCGATGTGCTGGTGGAAGGAGACCTTCTCGGTGGGAGCATCGCGCCCGCACCGCTCACAGCTCATGCACCCTCCGGTCTGAGGAGCGGGAAGAGCAGCACGTCGCGGATCGAGGCCTGGTTGGTCAGCGCCATGACGAGGCGATCGACGCCGATGCCGCAGCCGGCCGCGGGCGGCATGCCGTGCATCAGCGCGCGCACGTAGTCCGCGTCGAAGTCCATCGCCTCTTCGTTGCCGCGGGCGCGCTGATCGAGCTGCGCGCGGAAGCGCTCGGCCTGATCGTCCGGATCGTTGAGCTCGCTGAACGCGTTGCAGAGCTCGCGGCCCTCGACGAAGAGCTCGAAGCGATCGGTGAACGCCGGCTCGCTGTCGCTCTTGCGCGCGAGCGGCGAGACCTCGAAGGGGAAGTCGGTGATGAAGACCGGCTTGCTGCGCGCTCCGTCTTCGGTGCGATAGAGGGTGGTGAGCGCGGGCTCGACGAGCAGCTCGAAGAGCGTGTAGATGCGCTCGCCGCGGCTCGCGGCGTGCGCGAGCGCCTTCTGCGCGTCGCGATCGAGGCGCGGAGCCGCCTCGGCGCAGAGCGCGGCGAGGCGCGCGTCGTCGGCGAGGATCTCGGGGGTCAGCCCGTCGAAGGGCGTCTCGGCGAGCCCCGGCTCGCCCGAGCGGCGCACGCGATCGAGGATCGCGTCTCTCATCCGCACCCGCACGAAGGGCTCCTCGAGGGTGAAGCTGCGCTCGGCGCTCCAGCGCTCGCCGAAGCGGGCCCCGAGCTCGGCGTCGACGGCGCGCAGCAGCGCCTCGCAGAGATCCATCATCTCCGCGTAGCTCGCGTACGCCATGTAGAGCTCGACCATCGTGAACTCGGGGTTGTGCCGCGTGCTGACCCCCTCGTTGCGGAAGTTGCGGCCGATCTCGTAGACGCGATCGAGCCCGCCGACCACGAGGCGCTTCAGGTAGAGCTCCGGCGCGATCCGCAGGTAGAGCGGCATGTCGAGCGCGTTGTGGTGGGTCGAGAAGGGCTTGGCGGTCGCGCCGCCGCGCACCGAGTGGAGCAGCGGCGTCTCGACCTCGAGGAAGCCCCGCTCGTCGAGGAAGCGCCGGAGCGCCGAGACGACGATCCCGCGCGCCACGAAGACGTCCTGGACCTCCGGGTTCGCGAAGAGATCCACGTAGCGCTCGCGGTAGCGCTTCTCGACGTCCTTGAGGCCGTGCCACTTGTCGGGCGGCGGGAGCAGCGCCTTGCCCACGTGGCGGTAGCGCAGGACCTTCACCGCCGCGTCGCCCTTCTTGGTGCCCATCAGCGGGCCCTCGACCGCGACGTGATCGGCCAGATCGAGGGCGGCGAGCTCGGCCCGCGCCTCGCTCGGCAGGTCCTCGCCCTTGTTCGGCAGGTAGGCCTGCGCGCGCCCGTGGGGGGTCTGGATCACGAGGAAGGGGCCGCGGCGCCCCATCACGCGGCCGTAGATCGGGAAGGTCTCCTCGTCGCCAGCGAGCTCGTCGTCCTGCGGGAAGCGCGTGCGCCTGACGCCGTCCTTCTCGACGACCACGAAGGGCCCCGTGCGATCGACGACCCGCTCACCCTCGATCGGGGCGCCCTTGTTGGCGGGATCGCTCAGGAGCGCCAGCGCCTCCTCGCGCCGCCGGCGATCGGCGTCGCTCGGACGGAAGACGTTCGGGAACGCCGAGGACCCTGCCTCCGCGAGCGCCTGTGCGTGCGCGCGCCGCGCACTGACCAGCTCCTCCTCCGTCGCCACCGATGACCTCCAACGCCCGCGAGGGGCGGCTATTCAGCTGCTTCGGACCTCAGGCCTCGGCGCCTTCCTGCTTCTTCTCGGCAGGCGTCTTCTCGTCGGCCGTCATCAGCAGATACGCCTCGATGAACTCGTCGAGGTCCCCGTCGAGCACCGCGCTCGGGTTGCTGACCTTGTGCTCGGTGCGCTCGTCCTTGACCAGCTGGTAGGGCTGCAGCGTGTACGTGCGGATCTGCGAGCCGAAGTCGATGCCCTGCTTGTTGCTCTCGTAGCTCTCGGCGAAGGCCGCCTCGCGCTCGGCCTGATAGCGCTGGTAGAGCAGGCCGCGCAGCATCTTCATCGCGGTCGAGCGGTTCTTGTGCTGGCTGCGCTCGGCCGTGCACTTCACGATGATGCCGGTCGGCACGTGGGTGATGCGGATGGCCGACTCGGTCTTGTTGACGTGCTGGCCGCCCTTGCCGCCCGCGCGCATCGTGTCGATCTCGAGGTCCTCCTTCTTGATCTCGACCTCGATGTCGTCGTCGATCTCGGGGACCACGTGGACCGCCGCGAACGCCGTGTGGCGGCGCGCGTTGGAGTCGAAGGGGCTGATGCGGATCAGCCGGTGGACGCCGTTCTCCGCCTTCAAGAAGCCATAGGCGAAGGGGCCGCGCACCGCGATCGACGCGTCCTTGATGCCGGCCTCCTCCCCCGCTTGATGGTCGAGGATCTCGGTCTTGAAGCCCTTCCGCTCGCACCAGCGCGAGTACATGCGGAAGAGCATCTCGGCCCAGTCCTGGGCGTCTACGCCGCCGGCGCCGGGGGCGATGTAGAGGATCGCGTCGGAGCGATCCTCGGGCCGGCTCAGCATCCGCGCGAGCTCGGCCTGCCGCACCCGCTTCTCGAGCGCCGGCACCTGGTTGGCGACGTCGTCGATCATCGACTCGTCGCCATCGGCCGCGGCCATCTCGAGCAGCTCCTCGAGGTCCTTCGTCTCACGCACCAGCGTGCGCTGGCGCTCGACGGTCGCCTCGATCGTGGCGCGCTCCTGCACGAGCTTCTGGGCGCGATCGGGATCGTCCCAGAAGCCCTCGGCGCCGGTCTGGTGGGTCAGATAGTCGAGCTGTCGCTCGAGGCCATCGACGTCAAAGGTACCTCCCCAGCGCATCGAGGCGCTGAGCGAGGTCGGCCAGCGTCTGGCGCGCCTCGCTGATGGGCATGGTCATGGGAAAAACGTCCTTCCGGGGGGCGGGTGAGCTAACGCGCTGCATGCACCGCGTCAAGGCGTGTGCGCGCCGAGGGTGAGGGGGTTCGCTCCAGCCCCAAGGGAATCCTGCCCAAATGCGGGAGAAAAACGTCTTCGTGTAGGGGAAAAGGGCGGTCGTCGCGCCCGCGGCGCGTTGCAGACTGCCCCGATGCGAAACACATCCACCCTGCTCCTCACCCTCCTCATCGCGGCGCTCGCGCCGGGATCCGCGCTCGCTCAGGAAGCGGCAGCCCCGGCGGCTTGCCAAGCTCGCCCGGGCCAGCACTGCCCGTCCGGCGCGACCGAGGCCGCCCCCTGCCCTGCCGGACAGCTCTGCGTCGGCGGCGTCGCCGCGCCGATCGCCTGTCCCGCGGGCTCCTACTGCCCCGAGCGCTCCTCCTCACCGCGCCCCTGCCCGGCCGGCCGCTCCTGCGCGGCGGGCGCCGCCGAGGCGACCGAGTGCCCCGCGGGCTCGTTCTGCCCTGCGGGCGTCGCGGCGCCGATCGCCTGCCCGGCCGGCTCGTACTGCCCCGCCCGCTCGGTCCGGCCGAGGAGCTGTCCGCCCGGCAGCTCGTGCAGCGCGGGCGCGTCGGAGGCCGCCGAGTGCCCCGTCGGGACGTTCTGTCTGGGCGGGACGGCCGAGCCGATCCCCTGCCCGGCCGGCTCGTTCTGCCGCGCGCGGGCGAACCAGCCGC
>JAEZBP010000290.1 GCA_023427125.1 Pseudomonadota bacterium
GCGTAGGCCCGGCCGACCGCTCCGCGCGGCGGCATCGCGCCCGCCTGGACCTGCGCCCACACGTGGTGGCGCATCGCGATCGTGCGCAGCTGATCGCGCTCGAGGCGCGCGGCGGCCTCGAGCTCCGGTGCCTCACCGATGGACGCGACCCGCAGATCGAAGTCGAGCCCGGCCGGCGCGCCGTAGCGCCGCTCGACCGTGCTGGCCTTGGCGTGACAGGACGCGCTCGCGCCGCAGCCCTGGATGATCAGCGCCTGGCCCGCGAACGCCGGCACGCCCTGCGCGTCGTACACGATCTCGAGCGCAGCGTCTTCGTCCTTCGGGCCGAGATCGACGCAGCCGGTCAGGACGAGCAGGATCGGCAGCAGCCAGCGCATCGGCGTGACGCGAAGTCTGGAGGTGCGCGCCGGGGGAGCAACGGTTTTCAGCACCGGACCGGCGCGCTATCGTGGCGCTCGAGGATGCGACGCCGAGAGCTGATCAAGAACGTCGGCCTCGCCGCGCTCTTCTCGCCCTTCCTCTCGCTCCTCGGGGAGCGACCGGCGCGCGCCGGCGTCGGCCCGGTGAAGAACCTCCTCCTCTTCATCTCGAACGGCACCGACAGCCGGGCCTGGACCCCGACCGGATCGACCGAGCGCTCCATCGCGTTCAGCTCGCTCAACGCGCCGCTGGCGGCGCTGCGCGAGCACCTCGTCATCGTCGAGAACCTCGACAGCCGCGGCGACGCCTACGAGCACGGCTCGCCCGCCGGGCTGACCGGCCGCTCGCGCGGCGACACCGGCTTCTCGAGCGTCGATCAGCTCATCGCCGATCGGCTCCTCGCGAGCGGCGTCCGCACCGACTTCCCCTCACTGCTGCTCGGCGGCGTGACCACCGAGGTGCCGAGCACCTTCTTCCGCGCCGGCCGCGCGCTGCGCCCGATCGCCTCGCCGATCGACGCGTTCAACGTGGTCTTCGCGGGCGCCGCGCCGCCCGGCGAGGACGCCGCCAATTTCCTGCGGCGCCGGCGGAGCACGCTCGACCTCGTGACGGCGCAGCTCGGCGAGCTCTCTTCGCGGCTCGGCGCCGAGGAGCGCGAGCGGCTCGAGCTGCACGCCGACTCGATCCGCCAGCTCGAGGAGCGCCTGCGCCGGCGCGAGGACGAGCTCGCGAGCGGCGTGATCGCCTGCGCTCCATCGCGCCCGATCGACGGCGGCCAGCCCCTGCTCGACGCCGAGCTCGATCTCGAGCTCGCCATCCAGGCGCTCCGCTGCGATCTCACGCGCGTGGTCGCGGTGCGCTTCGGCCATCACCAGAGCGCGGTCGTGGACCTGCCGGAGATCGGCGCGCCCGGCGACTGGCACAACGATCTGCTCCACGGCGACGCGACGAAGACGCGCCTGCACGCGCTCGAGCGCTGGCTCGCGGAGCGCTTCGTCGCGGCGGCCCGAGCGCTGCAAGCGACGCCGGCGCCCGACGGCGCGGGCACCCTCTTCGACCAGACGCTGATGGTCTGGGCGCGCGACATGGGCGATGGCGTCGTGCACCGCGGCGACGACATGCGCTTCGTCTTCTGCTCGGGCGGCTACCTCGAGACGAGCCCATCAGGCCGCTACCTCGACGGTCGCGGCGAGCACCACCAGCGCGCGCTGATCTCCTGCATCTCCGCCCTCGGCTTCGACGACTTCACCGGCTTCGGCGATCCCACGGTCGGCGGCGACGGGCGGCTCCCGCTCGCGGGCCTCGCGCGATGAGGCCTGCGCTCGTCCTCTTCGCGCTCATCACGCTGGCGTGCGCCGACGATCCCCTCGAGCCTCTGCGCCCCGACGGCTCTCGGCCGCCGCCGGCGAGCGACGCCGGGCCACCGCCGCCCCTGAGCCCGGACCGGCGTGATCCGCCGCGCTGCGACGAGCAGCTCGGCGCGCCGATCGTGCGGCGCCTGACCGCGACGCAGCTCTCGAACAGCCTCGAGGATCTCTTCGGCCCCGAGGTCCCCGAGGGCGATGTGCTCGTCGACCCGACCACCCACGGCTACGACGCCGACGCGCGCGAGGCGGTGGTCCGCGACGTCGGCGCCAACCAGGTCATGCTCCACGCCGAGCGGGTGGCCGCGTGGGCGGTCGAGCATCGCCTCGAGGCGATCGTCCCCTGCGACGACACCTCCGCGATCTGCCGCGTGCAGTGGATCCGCGAGCTCGGCCTGCGCCTGTTCCGGCGGCCGCTCGCCGACGAGTGGCTGCTCGCCTACGACACGCTGGCCGACCAAGAGGCGGACAGCGAGAGCGGCGTCGAGGCCGTCGTCTCGGCGATGCTCCAGTCGCCCTACTTCCTGTACCGCCAGGAGCTCGGTGAGCCGGTCCCGGGCGACGAGACCATCGTCGCGCTGACGCCCTACGAGCTCGCGACCGCGCTCGCGTTCTTCGTCACCAACAGCGCCCCCGACGCGGCCCTGCTCGAGGCGGCGCGGAGCGGCCGGCTGCGCACCGACGAGGATCTCGAGCGTGAGCTCGACCGGCTCCTCGCCACCGATCGCGCCCGCGAGATGCTCGGCCGCTTCGCGCGCCAGTGGCTCGGGGTGGCCGATCTGATGAGCCGCCCCAAGGACCCCTCGCAGGAGGGTTTCACCGCCGAGGTCCGCACCTCGATGCTGCGCGAGGCCGACGCGCTCTTCGTGCACGTCTTCGAGTCGGGCGGCGGCTTCGCCGATCTCTTCGACGCGCCCTACTCCTTCGCCGACGGAGCGCTCGCGCGCTTCTACGGCGTCGAGGGGATCGAGGGCGACGAGCTCGCGCGCTTCGACGTGGAAGAAGGCCGGCGGGCCCGCGGGGTGCTCGGGCTCGGCAGCGTCTTGTCGCGCCACGCGATCGCCGACAGCTCCTCGCCCGTCCAGCGCGGCGCGCTGGTGCGCGAGCGCTTCCTCTGCCAGCCCCTCGAGTCGCCGCCGCCGAGCGTGAACACCACCCTCGCGCCGATCGAGGGGATGATCACCACGCGCGAGCGCTACCTCCAGCACACCTCCGATCCCTTCTGCGCCGGCTGCCACGCGCTGACCGATCCGATCGGCTTCGCCCTCGGCCACTACGACGCGATCGGCCGGCGCCGCGACCACGAGCACGGCCACCCCCTCGACGTCACCGGGATGATCGTCGAGACGGCCGACGGCGACGTCCCGCTCGAGGGCCCCGCGAGCCTCTCGCGCTACCTCGCCGACAGCCCCGAGGCGCGCGCGTGCTTCGTGCAGAACCTCGCCTACGTCGCGTTCGGAGTCGAGGGCTGCACCTACGCGTCGGTCGTCGGCGAGCTCCGCGCCGACACCCCGCT
>JAEZBP010000308.1 GCA_023427125.1 Pseudomonadota bacterium
CCGGGCGAGAGGAACACGCGGGCGATCGCGTTCTTGCGCTTGCCGGTCCCGTAGGGGCGGCCGTGAATCGTTGCCTGGGGCATCGTCGCTACTCTCCCTCGCTCACGCCGTGAGCGGCTGCGGCTTCTGGGCCGCGTGCGGGTGCTGGGGCCCCGCGTAGACCTTGAGCTTGCCGCGGATCTTCCGACCGAGCTTGGTCTTCGGAAGCATGCCGCGGACGGCGTGCTCGATCGCGATGGCGGGGCGCCGCGCGAGGAGCAGGCGATAGGGCTCTGCCTTGAAGCCGCCCGGGATGCCCGAGTGGGTCTGGTAGAGCTTGTCGTTCATCTTGTTGCCGGTCAGGCGGATCTTCTCGGCGTTGATGACGACGACGAAGTCGCCGGTGTCGGCGTTCGGGCTGAAGGTCGCGCGGTGCTTGCCGCGCAGGACCATGGCGATCTGGGACGCGAGCCGGCCGAGGGGCACGTCGGTGGCGTCGACGACGTGCCACCTGCGCTCGACCTGGTCGGGCTGGAGACTCTGGGTGCGCATCTCTCGGGAACCCTTCTGCTTCCTTGCGGCGCCCGTTCTTCCTGGGGCGCGGGCGGCGTGATGTAGCGGTGTGGGGGGGCACTGTCAAGGAGAGCCGGGCCTCGTGAAGCATGGCCGCCCGTGGACGCTCGCCTCAGTGCAACGGGATTGCTAGGGTCGCGCTCTCTCTGCGCGGGCCTACGTGTGGCCGCTGCGCCCGATGAGCGCATCCCTATCATGGAACTCGAGCCTCGTCGGCAAGATCGCGTGAGCAAGGAGCGCCCCGCTACGCCCGCCGTGGAGGAGCCGGCGCTCTCGACCCTCGAGCAGCCGGAGGCCCCCGCGTTCGAGCCGAACCGGATCCTCCGCTGGATCTACACGCGCTTCTTCCGCCACATGAGCGTCGACGAGCGGTGGAGCGGCGGGGTCTCGGAGGCCGCCGCGCGGGGCGTGGTCGTCTACGTGATGCGCTCGATCTCGGTCCTCGACTTCCTGTGCCTGGACTACCTCCTCAAGCGCTTCCGGCTCCCGGTGGTGCGCTTCGTCAACGATCTCGGCCTCTGGATCCTCGAGCCCTTCGGCCGCGGCGAGCGCCGCCTGCGCCTGCGCCCGCAGATCCCGCAGGAGGAGGCGCTCGCGCGGGTCATCCACGAGCACGAGAGCGCCCTCCTCTTCCTCCGGCGTCCGCCCACCCTCGGCGAGCGCCCGAAGGGCCACGGCCTCGAGCGCGATCTCATCCGCACGCTGGTCGAGCAGCAGCGCAAGCTCGATCGCCCTATCCTGCTGGTGCCGCAGACCTTCGTCTGGACCACGCGGCCGCCCAACAAGAAGCCGACGATCATCGATCTGCTCTTCGGCCCGAGCGAGTGGCCGGGGCGGCTCCGCGTCTTCCTGCGCTTCCTGCTGAACTTCCGCAACGCGCAGCTGCGCTCGGGCGAGCCCTTCGATCTCGCGGCCTTCCTCGCCGAGCACCAGGATCTCACCGACGCCGACGCCGCCGACCGCGTGCGCTACGCGCTCCTGCGCCGCATGGAGCGCGAGCGCGAGGTCGTCTCCGGTCCGGCCAAGAAGACCGCGGGCCGCATCCGCGCCGAGCTCCTGCGGAGCCCGCGGGTCCGGAGGCACATCGAGGCCGCGGCGCGCGAGCAGCAGAAGCCCATCTCGGCGATCGAGGCGCAGGCCGACAAGGAGCTGAAGAAGCTCTGCGCGATGATGGACCCGAACGCGATCGGGCTCTTCGCGCGCTTCCTCGACTGGCTCTTCCATCGGATCTTCGACGGCCTCGTCGTCGACCACGAGGGCATCGAGCGGGTGCGCGAGGCCGCGCGCCGAGGCCCGGTGGTCCTCCTGCCTTCGCACAAGAGCCACGTCGACTATCTCGTCCTCAGCTACCTGCTCGCCCGCAACGCCATCTCGCCGCCGCTCATCGCCGCCGGCGACAACCTCTCCTTCTTCCCGGTCGGGCCCTTCCTCCGGCGCAGCGGCGCCTTCTTCATCCGGCGGAGCTTCCAGGGTCGCAAGCTCTACACCGCGCTCGTCGACGCCTACCTCCGGCGCATCCTCGTCGAGGGCTTCAACCTCGAGTTCTTCATGGAGGGCGGCCGCTCGCGGACCGGCAAGCTCCTGCCGCCGAAGCTCGGCCTCCTCTCGATGGTCGTCGACGCGGGCCTGAAGCTGCCGTCGGTGCCGCTGAGCTTCGTGCCGATCTCGGTGGGCTACGAGCGCATCATCGAGGAGGGCTCCTACACGCGCGAGCTCGGCGGCGGCGAGAAGCAGCCCGAGAGCATGGGCGGGCTCCTGCGCACCTCGAGCGTGCTCCGCTCGCGCTACGGCCGGCTCTACATCCAGTTCGGCCAGGTCTTCGATCTGCGCGAGCTCCTCGAGGAGGCGGCGCGGCTTCGCGAGGCGCCCGACTCGGATCTCTGGTCGCTCAAGCCGGCCGAGCGGCGCGCGCTCATCCAGCGCATCGCGCACCGGGTGACGTTCGAGATCAACCGGGTGACGATCGTGACGCCCGCGGCCCTGGTCGGCTCGGCGCTGATGAGCCATCGGCGGCGCGGGATGACGCACGCGGATCTGGTGAGCCGCTCGGCCGAGCTCCTCGCGGCGCTGAAGCGCGCCGGCGCGCGCATCGCGCGGCCGGTGGTGCGCGAGGACGAAGGCGAGACGCGGCTCAACGAGGACGCGGTGAACGAGACGCTGGCGCTCTTCACCGACGCGCGCCTCGTCGAGACGAAGGAGCTCGAGGGCGAGCGCATCCACACGGTCCCCGACGCGCGCCGCCTCGCGCTCGAGTACCACAAGAACACGATCCTCCACTTCTTCGTGCCGAGCGCGCTGATCGCGAACGCGCTCGTCTTGCAGCGGGGCGAGCCGCTCGACGAGGAGACCCTCCGCGAGCGCGTCGCGCGGCTCTCGCGGCTCTTCAAGTACGAGTTCATGTACCGCGCCGACGCGACGTTCGACGAGATCTTCGACGACGCGCTCGGCACGATGATCGACGCGGGCGAGATCACGCGGACCGACGCGGGCCTCGTCGCGGTCGAGGCGACCCTGCTGCCGCTCTACGCGACGATGCTGCGCAGCTACTTCGAGGGCTACCGCCTCGCGGTGTGCGCCCTCGCGGCGCTGCCTCGGGAGCGCTCGATCAAGAAGAAGGACTGGATCAAGCAGACGCTCGCGCTCGGGCAGAAGATGTTCCTCGCGGGCGAGCTCGAGCAGCGCGAGTCGATCTCGCGCCCGAAGCTCGAGAACGCGCTGCTCGCGATGAAGGACTTCGACCTGGTGAAGCTCACCTCCGACAGCATCGAGCCGGGCCCGGCGCTCGCCGAGGACGGCGCGCTCGCCGCGTTCGAGCGGCGCATCACGAAGTACCTGTGAATTGGCGCGCGCTTCGCGAGCGCGCGGGCCGAGCTACGCGGCGCCGACCCGCTGGCGCTACCCATCCCCGGTGTCCAGTCAGCCGGAACCGCTCCGCTCGGCGCTCCTGGGTGCGACAGCCTTCGCGCTGCACCTCACCAGCGCCAGCGCACGCAGGAGGCGAGCGCGCGTCACCCGCGCCAGTGCACGCAGGAGGCGCGCAGGACGCAGGCGCCGCACTTCTCTTCGTCGCGGCGGCTCGGGCACTGGCGGGAGACCCCGAGGTGGCAGATCGCGAAGTCGTACTTCACGGGATCGTCGGGATCGAGGCGGCGGAGCGCGGCGGTGATCTCCTCGGCGGTGCGCCACGCCGCGTCGCGGCGCGCCGTGAGCCCGAGGTTCTGCGCGATGCGGTGCACGTGGGTGTCGACCGGGATGACGAGCGCCGAGGGCCGGATCGGCCAGAGGCCGAGATCGACGCCGTCGGCGGGGCGCACCATCCAGCGCGCGTAGAGCAGGAGCCGCTTGCACGCGCTGCCGGCCAGCGGATCGGGCACGAGGTGCGCGAGCCCGCGCGGCGGATCGTCCCCACGCAGCTCGCCCGCGAGGACGGCGAGCGCGTCGCGCAGCGAGCCGTGATCGCCGAGGTGCCGCGCGAGCGCGGCGCCGCGGCTCCCCTCGCGCCGGCGGATCGCGCCCGCGGCGGCGCGCATCGCG
>JAEZBP010000344.1 GCA_023427125.1 Pseudomonadota bacterium
GGCGAGCCCGCCGGGCGCGCGGCGCTCGCCTCGGGACGCCCGCCGCTGATATGCTCGCGCGCGGTGCGACCGACTCGCCTGCTCCCGGTGCTCGCCTTCCTCTCCATGCTCGGCTGTCAGCCGGCGCAGCACCACGTCCTGCTCCGCGTGCACTCGCTCTCCGACGTCGCGGACGTGCGGCTCCTGGTCCTCGCGCTCGACAGCGGCCGGCGCCACGAGGAGCGCATCCACCGCGTCGATCTCACCGCCGCCCAGATCGCCGTGCAGCCCGTCCACCTGACGGTCGACCTGACGCGCGCCCAGTCGGCGACGGTCCTCATTCACATCCACGCGACGACTCCGACGGGCGAGCACCTCTACGCGACCCGCTGCTACCCGGTGAGCGGCGTGGTCGTCGATGACGTCCTCCTCTTCGGTCCGCTCGGCGCCCTCGACATCGACGGCGACGGCTTCATCACCGATCCCTCGACGATCTGCCGGGAGCTCGGCCCCGAGGGCAACGAGACCGGCTGCGACGGAGACCCCTACCTCTGCCCGGACAGCGTGGCGAGCGACTGCAGCGAGGGCAACCCCTCGATCCATCCGGGCGCCCGCACCATCTGCCGCGACACGATCGATCAGGACTGCGACGGTATGGACGAGCCCTGCGGCGACTTCGACGGCGACGGGTACCCCGCGTGCGCCGAGGAGATGACCGAGGGCTGCGACTGCGACGACGGCCTGCGCACGATCAACCCCGGCGCGACCGACACCTGCAACGACGGCATCGATCAGGACTGCAGCGGCGCCGACGCGTGCTGCGACGCCGACATGGACGGCGTAGTCCAGTGCAGCGACGGCTACCCCGACTGCAACGACGACGACCCGAGCATCCCGGCCGACGTCGAGGTGTGCAACGGCATCGACGACAACTGCAACCGGCAGGTCGACGAGCTCGACGAGTGCCGCGGGCCGGATCTCGACGGCGACGGCGAGACGGCGTGCGGGTACGAGGGCCGGGGCCCGCCCTGCGATTGCAACGACTGCGATCCGGGCATCAACACGAGCGCGCGCGAGGTCTGCGGCAACACCGTGGACGAAGACTGCGACGGCATGCTCGACGTCGGCTGCGTCGCGAACGACGCCGACGGCGACGGCGCCGACGCGGATCACGACTGCAACGACGCCGACCCGCTCTTCTTCCCCCCGAGCGTCGGGCGCGAGGCGATCGATCGCTGCGGGGACGGGATGTCGAACAACTGCATCCCCGGCGAGGACACCTCGTGCGACCGCGATCTCGATGGCGACGGCTGGGTCGAGCCGGAGGGCTGCGAAGGCAACCCGGCGATCCGCCCGGATGCCGAGGAGACGTGCAACGGCATCGACGACGACTGCGACGGCAAGGTCGACGAGGGCCTCTCGAGCGGCACCGACACCGGCTGCGCGAACGGAGCGCCGATCGCGTTCCCCATGGAGTTCACCCACTGCGGCTCGTGCCGCCGCACGTGCGATCCGCTGCGCAACGACGTCTGTCAGGGCGGCGGCTGTCTCTGCGCGGCCAGCAGCATGGAGTGCGACGAGGCCTCGCGGTGCTGCGGCGGGGCGGGGTGCCGCAACCTCGAGACCGACCGCGAGCACTGCGGCGTCTGCAACAACCCGTGCGGACCGGACGAGATGTGCATGGGCGGCCAGTGCGTGTGCGGCACGACGACGGGCCCGCTCAGCGTCGACGCCTGCCCCGACACGATGCCTGAGGACTCGAACCGCTGCTGTGGCGCGCTCGCGGCCCCCGGCTGCCGGCAGATCCTCGAGGACGTCACGAGCTGCGGCGCCTGCGGGATCAGCTGTGGAGGCTCCGAGAGCTGCGTCAACGGTGCGTGCACGTGCGGGCCGGATGCCGTCGGGGTCGGCGCGGGCCCCGCGTGCACCGGCGCCGAGTCGACCTGCTGCGTCGCCGCAGGCTGCGTCGACCTGCAGAACGACGAGGAGCACTGCGGAGCTTGCGGGAACCGCTGCCGCGCCGGTGAGGAGTGCACCACCGGGACGTGTATGGGGATCCGCTGCCCCGCGAATGAGCGGGTGCTGGCGAACGCCTGTGTGCCCTGTCCCCCAGGGTCGACGAACGCCGCGGGCGACGACGCGAGCGGCACGGACACGACGTGTGATGCGATCCGCTGCCCTGCGAACCAGCACGTCATCAACCACGCCTGCGTCGCGTGCCCGGCGGGGTCGACGAACGCCATGGGAGACGACGCGACGGGCGCCGACACGATGTGCGACGCGATCCTCTGCGGGGCCAACCAGCGTGTCCAGGGCAACGCGTGCGTGGCGTGCCCGGCGAACGCGACGAACGCCGCAGGGGACAACGCGACGCTGGGGAACACCGCGTGCGAGTGCTCGATGAACTTCCGGGTGTCAGGGGGCACCTGCGCCGCGTGCGGGCCAGGGACGACGAACGCCGCGGGGGATCCCGCGCCGGGACCGGACACGATGTGCGATCCGATCCGCTGCGCGGCGAACCAGCGCGTTCAGGGCAACGTGTGCGTCGCGTGCCCGGCGGGGTCGACCAACACGGCGGGGGACGACGCGTCCGGCGGAGACACGTACTGCGACTGCCCGGCGAACTTCCGGGTGCAAGGGAACGTGTGCGTGGCGTGCCCGACCAACGCCACGAACCTCGCGGGCGACAGCGCGCCGGGCGCTGACACGAGCTGCGACTGCCCGGCGAACTTCCGGGTGGAAGGGAACGCGTGTGTGGCGTGCCCGACCAACTCCACGAACGTCGCGGGCGACGCCGCGCCGGGGACGAACACGAGCTGCGACTGCCCCGCCGGCTTCCGAGTGCAAGCGGGTGCGTGCGTCGCGTGCGAGCCGGGGGCCATGAGGTCCCAGGTGGATCCGGTGCCGGGCGCGGACACCTCCTGCATGACGATTCTCTGCGGGGCGAACCAGCGCGTGCGGAACAACGCGTGCGTCGCCTGTCCGGCCAACTCGACCAACGCCGCAGACGATCCGGCGACCGGGCCGAACACGAGCTGCGACTGCTTGGCGAACTTCCGGGTGGAAGGGAACATGTGCGTGGCGTGCCCGACCAACGCCACGAACGGCGCGGGCGACCTCGCGCCGGGGCCGAACACGAGCTGCGACTGCCCCGCGGGCTTCCAGGTGCAGGGCGGCGCGTGCGTCGCGTGCGCGGAGGGGGCCACGCGGCCGCAGGTGGATCCGGTGCCGGGCGAGGACACCATGTGCGTGGCGACGACGTGCGCTGCGAACCAGCGCGTGCAGAACCACGCGTGCGTTGCTTGCCCCGCCAACTCCACGAGGCCCGCGGGTGATCTGGCCACCGGCGTCGACACGTACTGCGGGTGCGTGGCGAACTATCGGGTGCAGGACAACCAGTGCGTGGCTTGCTCGCCACCCAACAACAACAACGCCGCGGGGGACTTGGTGCCCGGCGCGAACACGATTTGCGACTGAGCTGCTGGGCGCGCGCTTCGCGAGCGCGCCGGCCGAGCTGCGCGGCCTTTCCGTCGAGTCAGCGCTACCCGTCCCCGGTGTCCAGTCAGCGGCGTACCGCTCCGCTCGGCGTTCAACCGACCGCGCGCTCCCGGGCGTCCGTGCGAGGGTGAACGTGCCGCTCGGCGTTCGCTGAGCGAGGTGCTGTTGCGACCGTCTTTGACCTCCGCGCCGCTTGCGCCGTATGCCGGCGCGTAGTAGCGCGGCCTCCTGATGCAGGACTTCGGCCGCTCGGTCCCGCTCTGGGCGGTGATCCCCTTCGTCGTGATGCTCCTCGGCATCGCGGTGCTCCCGCTCGTCGCCCACCGCTTCTGGGAGAGCAACCGGAACCGGGCCATCTTCACCGCGATCGTCGCGGGGCCGATGGTCGTCTACCTCCTCGTCGCGTACCCGGAGGGGCTCCTCCACAGCGGGCACGAGTACGTGTCGTTCATCGCGCTGCTCGGCTCGCTCTACGTGATCGCGGGCGGCATCCACCTCTCCGGCGATCTGCGCGGGACGCCGACCACCAACCTGGCGATCCTCGCGATCGGCGCGGTGCTCGCCAACGTCGTCGGCACCACCGGCGCGAGCATGCTCCTCGTGCGCACGCTGCTGAAGACGAACGCGCAGCGCAAGCACGTCGCCCACGTGCCGTTCTTCTTCATCCTGCTCGTCTCGAACTGCGGCGGGCTCCTCACTCCGATGGGCGATCCGCCGCTCTTCCTCGGCTACCTGCGGGGCGTTCCCTTCGTGTGGACGCTCGGCCTCTGGCCCTACTGGGCCGGCGCCGTCGCCTACCTGCTCGCCGCGTTCTGGTTCTTCGATCGCCGGGCCTACGCCAAGGAAGAGACGAAGGACATCGCGCGCGACGAGACCGAGCGGGTGCCCCTCGGCGTCCAGGGGCTCATCAACGTTCCGCTGCTCGGCGGCGTGGTCGGCGCCATCTTCCTCGACTCGCCCTGGCGCGAGCTCGTCATGGTCGGGCTGAGCGCCGCCTCGATCGCGCTCGGGCCTCGCCCCGCCCGCAAGGCCAACGGCTTCACCTACGCGCCGATCCTCGAGGTCGCGATCCTCTTCGCCGGTATCTTCGTCACGATGGTCCCCGCCCTGGCGCTGCTCAACGTGCGCGGCGCCGAGCTCGGCCTCGCGAGCCCGTGGCAGTTCTTCCTGGTCACCGGCGGGCTCTCGTCGATGCTGGACAACGCGCCGACCTACCTGACGTTCCTGTCCACCGCGACGAGCCTGCCGGCCGAGGCGGGCGCCACCGTGCTCCACCTGAGCGACGGCGCGACGATCGGCGAGCCCTTCCTCGTCGCGATCAGCCTCGGCGCGGTGTTCATGGGCGCCAACACGTACATCGGCAACGGGCCCAACTTCATGGTGAAGGCGATCGCGGAGGAGGTCGGCTACTCGATGCCGTCGTTCTTCGGCTTCGCGCTCCGCGCGCTCGCCACCCTCGCGCCGATCTACCTCGTCGTGACCGCGGTCCTCCTGCTGACGGGCTGAGAGAGCGAGCCAGCTACGGATTGCGGAAGATCGGGGGGACTTTCAGCTCGCCGCCGCCGATGTTTCGGCCGCCGCCTTGTCCACCGCGCTCGGGCGTGCGCCCGCCCCGCGCCGGCCGGAGCTCGAGCTGCATCATCGTGTTGGCGGTCGGGGTGAGCTCGGACTCGGCCTCCGACCGCCCTCGCCGCGCGCGCACCGTGATCGGCTCTCCGGGGGTGGTGTGGAAGGCGCAGGGCGTGGCCTCGCACACCTCGCCGCGACCGACGACGAACACGCGCGCTCCCTGGGGAGAGGTAGCGACGGTGACCGACACACGCGGAGGGCCGGCGTCGGGCTCCGGCGCCGGCTCGGCCAGCACGCTGCCGGCGTCGGGCTC
>JAEZBP010000434.1 GCA_023427125.1 Pseudomonadota bacterium
ACCGCGACCACGCCCTCGATGGTGAGCGAGGTCTCGGCGACGTTGGTCGAGAGGATGACCTTGCGCCGCGTGCCCCGGCGGATCGCGCGGTCCTGCGCGTCGGGCGGCAGATCGCCGTGCAGCGGCACGACGTCGAGCGAGAGCGCGCGGGCCGGGCCGTCGAGCTCCTCGGCCGCCCGACGGATCTCGCCGGCGCCGGGCAGGAAGACCAGCACGTCGCCGTCGAGGCCCTCCTCGAGCAGGCGCACGACCGCCGCGCGCACCCGCCGCTCGAGTGGCCGGTCGTCGGGCGTGGCGGCGAAGCGCACGTCGATCGGGAACGTGCGGCCCTCGACGTTCTTGATCGGCGCGTCGAGGAAGCGCGCGACCGGCTCGGCCTCGAGCGTGGCGCTCATCGCGACGATCGAGAGCGGCGAGCGGAGCGCGCGACGCTCACGAGCGCGGCGGGCGCGAGCCAGGGCGAGATCGGTGTGGAGGTGGCGCTCGTGGAGCTCGTCGAAGACCACGATCGAGACGCCCTCGAGGTCCGGATCGGTGTCGAGGCGCCGCGCGAGGATGCCCTCGGTGACGAAGGTGACGCGGGTCTCGCGCGAGACCTTCGCGTCGAAGCGCACCCGGTAGCCGACGCGCCTGCCGACCGGCTCGCCGAGCTCGTGCGCGACGCGATGGGCGGCCATCCGCGCGGCGATGCGCCGCGGCTCGACGACGACGATCTCGCCGAGCCCCGCGTCGACCAGCGCGCGGGGGACGCGCGTGGTCTTGCCGGCCCCCGGCTCCGCCACCAGCACGAGCCCGCGCCGCTCCCGCACGTCGGCGACGATCGCGGGCAGGTGCGGGTCGATGGGGAGCGGCTCCACGTCAGCGCGCTGCGTAGGCGGCGCTGCTCCGCCGCGCAAGCACCGCCTGGACGGCGGCGGAGCGCTCACCCAGAGTGATCGCATGCGGCGGAGCCTGGCGTGTCTCTCGGTCTTGCTCCTGAGCGGCTGCGCTTCGTCGTTCGACGCCTCCTACGAGCCGCTCGTCTGCGATGACGCCGGCGGCGACGAGGTCGTTTTCGTCTTCCATCAGTCGACGGGGTTCTTCGCGCCCTACGGGCCGCACGGCAGCAAGCTGCTCGTCATCGACCGGAGCTGCCGGTACTACGCGTACTCGTGGCGCGACGGCCCCGCCGGGGTGCTGCGGAGCGGTCGGCTGACCGAGGGCGAGCTCGAAGCGCTGAACGAGGAGCTGCTCACGGCCGACTACCGCGCGCTCGACGGCGCAGAGGTGAGCTTCGGCACCGGGGCGGACGCATGGACGACCACGCTGGGTCGCGACGGACTGCAGGCGCAGTGCTACCACGACTGCAGCGCGCACGACGTGCTCGCGGCGCTCGAGCTGCGGGGCCACGTGTGGGCGAGCCGGCTCTGGGAGCGCGGCATGCCGCTCGAGGGCCCGGTCGACCTCGACGTGCGCGGACCGATGAGCGGAGAGGGCCTCTCGCCGGAGCCGTGGACCGGCCGAGTCGCTCTGGCGGCGCTCGTGGGAGACTCTCCTTACGGCACGTACGCGCGCGTGCGCGTCGAGGACGCGGAGGACGTGGCGCGGCTCCGGGAGCTGCGCGAACGCGCGCCCGGTGGCGGCGCTCCTTTCTATCTCTCCCAGGACGGCGCGGTGTTCGGGGTGGGCGTCGCCGACGTGCTCCCCTTCGAGCTCGCGCTGCACGCGGATCACCCCTCCCCCCTGTGATGCCGGGCACGCGGCCCGCGGGCTATGCTGCGCACATGAAGTCGATCCGCACAGCTTGGTTCGTCGCTCTCCTCGTCTCGCTCACCGCCTGTGGAGGCGCTTCGCCGGAGGCCGAGGAGCCCGCCGGTGAAGAGCTGCCTCCGCCCGACGCGGAGCAGGCCGAGCGGCCCTCGATGACCGCCGAGGAGTGTGAGGCGCAGGGAGGCCAGGTCGTCGGCGACATCGGCGATGGCGCGATCCACCGGCCCGAGTACCGCTGCGAGTCGGGAGAGCCGCCGATCGCCTCGATCCCGCTCGGGGTCGAGGGTTCCGTCTGCTGCCGCTGAGCGGCGGCGATCCGCGCCGACGGGCACCTCGCCGATCGCGAGGCCGACGAGCGCCACTTCGAGCTCGGCCGACGCTCCGCTAAATGACCAAGCGCGATTCGGCGACACACGTGCCAAACCGTTCGTGCTGAGCGAGCCATCGCCGAAGGCGATGGCGTAGTCGAAGCACGCCGGCGGCCGGGTCGCCCTTCGACGACGGGCGAGCCTTCGGCTCGACCTCGCTCGGGGCGAACGGTGGGAGACTCGCACTTCATGCTCCGAATCGTGCTCGGTCATTGGGCGGTCGACCGCGCGGGCGGGACGGCCGCAAGCACCCACCGATCGGAAGAAGATCAGACGCCGGCGCGCAGGCGCAGCGTCGTCAGGACGACCGTGATCAGACCGGCGAGGATCACGAGGGGGCCGAGGCACGCGAAGAGCCACGCGACCGTCGCCCTGCCGGCCGCGACCTGCTCCGGCGTCCCGAGCAGCACCGTGATCGTGCCGCCGGCCGGCGCGACGAGCCGCCCGTTCGACATCACGCCGCGCAGCACGACCGGCCGCTCGGCGGGCACGGTGTGTCGCTCGACGTGGGTGCTGAGCCCGTGCACCGGCGGATCCATCGGGAAGCGCATGGCGCCGTAGCGCACGGCCAGCACCCGCCCCCCGCGTCCCGGCTCGCTCTCGAGGCTGGCCCGCGCGCGGGAGTCGCGGACCGGCCCCAGCGCGCTGACCTCGACCGGAATCGCGCCGGTGGCGTCGACCAGCTCCGCGCTCCGTGCGTCGCCCGACCACGCGAGGAGCTCGCGCACCTCGCCTCTCCTGAGCTGGCTGGCCGTGACCTGCACGCTCCCGCGCACGAGCGGCTGCGGATCATCGGGCGCGATCACCACCAGCTGCGCGCGCAGCGTTCCGGCGACGAGCACCGCGCCGCTCTGCGCGCTGGCCTGCGCGACCGAGAGCGGCCGCTCCTCCTCGCCGGTCAGCGCGCGCGCGCCGGTCAACGCCGCGATCCCGAGCAGCGCGATCCCACCGAGCATCGCCAGCACGCCGAACGCGCGGGCCATCCAGAGCCGCCTGTATCGCTGGCGGCCCCCGCTCGAGTAGTCGCGCAGATCGAAGCTCATCGGCGCACGACGAGAACACGGATCGGCGGCCGCGACCAGCCTCCGCCGACGCGATCGGACCTGATGCGCGCGATGGATCGAACCGGTGCGCGACGCGTCATCGCGCGCCCGGCGCCGCGCTGGTGTGCCCCGCGTGCGGTGGCTCGTTCGTTCGAGACGCTCACGGCGGAGCGCACCCCGGCGGTCACCGCTGGGCTCGGACTCGTGGGCGATCGCCGGCTCCTAGCTCGCACGCATGCGTGCACATCGCTCCGCGCTCCTTCTGGGCGTCCTCCTGATCGGCGTCGCCGCCGGGTGCGACGACGACGACGACGCACCCGCGCGCCTCGACGCGCGGAGCATCCCGAAGTTCGCGCAGCCGCTGCCGATCCCGCCGGTGATGCCGCCGTCCGGGATGGACGGAGAGGTGACCGAGTACCGCATCGCGACTCGGCAGTTCCGCCAGCAGGTGCTGCCGCCGCCGCTCCCCGCCACGACCGTGTGGGGCTACGGGCGCGCCGGCGATCCGCTGCCCGGTGAAGGGGTGCAGTCGACGTTCCACTCGCCCTCGGCGACGGTCGAGGCGCGCAGCGGCGCTCCGGTGCGGGTGACCTGGACCAACGGGCTCACCGACGGCGAGGGCGAGTTCCTGCCTCACCTCCTGCCGGTCGACTCCACGCTGCACTGGGCGGATCCGGGCGGCGCCGGGCATGACGGTCACGACCACGACGAGGACGGCGCGCGCTACACCGGCCCGGTGCCGATCGTCACGCACGTGCACGGCGCGCACTCCTTCGATCACAGCGACGGTCACCCCGAGGCGTGGTTCCTGCCCGACGCCACCAACATCCCCGAGGGCTTCGCGCTGCGCGGGCCCACCTACCGCACCCAGCGCGAGGACGGCGCGGGGACGGCGGTCTTCGAGTACCCGCTCGACGAGCCGGCGACGACGCTCTGGTACCACGACCACACGCTCGGCATGACGCGCGTGAATATCTACGCGGGCCTCGCCGGCTTCTGGATCGTGCGCGACGAGGCGGAGGAAGCCCTCGGGCTGCCGGGCCCCGCGCCGCGGCTCGGCGATCCGGCGGGGACCGCCTACTACGAGATCCCGCTCGCGATTCAGGACCGCAGCTTCACCGAGGACGGCGAGCTCTTCTATCCCGGCTCCCGCACCGAGTTCGGCGACTACGACGGGCCCTTCGTGCCCGACTCCGAGGTCCCGCCGATCTGGAACCCGGAGGTCTTCGGCGACGTGATGCTCGTCAACGGCGCGGCGTGGCCGCTGCTCGAGGTCGAGCCCCGCCTCTATCGCTTCCGCATCCTCAACGCCTGCGACTCGCGCACGCTGATCCTCGCCTTCGACGATCCCTCCGTCTCGATCTCGCTGATCGGCTCGGACGGCGGGCTGCTCGGCGGCGCGCCGGTGCCGCTCGAGACGCTCGTGGTGGGCCCGGCCGAGCGCTACGACGTCTTGGTCGACTTCTCGAACCTCGCCGAGGGCGACTCGGTGACGCTGCTCAACACCGGCCCCGACGAGGCCTGGGGCGGCCCCGACGCTTCCCCGCCGCAGGATCCGGCCGACCCGCAGACGACCGGGCTCGTGATGCAGATGCGCGTGATCGCGCCGCGCAGCGCAGGCACGACGGCGCCTCCCACGCTGATGCCGCCCCTCGAGCTGCCCGAGACCACGCTGCCGCCGCGCGACGTCGTGCTGATCGAGGAGACCACCACCGGCGACGCGCCGGTGCACGTGATGCTGGGCACCGTGCGGGAGGGCGCCCTCCCCTGGTCGGCCCCGCCGACCGAGGTCATCGGCCTCGGCGACACGGAGATCTGGCGCATCGCGAACACCACCGGCGACGCGCACCCGATCCACCTCCACCTCATCCAGTTCCGCATCCTCGACCGCATCCCCTTCGACGCCGACGGCTTCTCGAGCGCCCAGGCGGCCTGGCTGGCCGGCGAAGGACCGCTGCCTTCGCTCGACGACTTCATCACCGGCAGCGCGTCTCCGCCCGAGCCGCAGGAGGGCGGCCTCAAGGACACGGTGATCGCCTACCCGGGCACGCTCACCCGCTTCGTGGGGACGTTCGATCGCGCGGGCCAGTACGTCTGGCACTGCCACATCATCGAGCACGAGGACAACGACATGATGCGCCCGCTCGTCATCGAGTGAGCACCCTTCGCTCGCACCCGTGGCGAGCGAACCGACCCCGAGGACCGGCGGACGCGCTCGGCGACGGGCGGTCCCCGGACCGAGACGAAACGCACGCCAGCGCCGACACGGTTCCGGTGCTGGTGCAATGATGCGCCCGGCTTGGAGGCGTATCGGATGCAACGGCAGTGGTTGTTCGTGCTCATCGTGGCGATGAGCTGGGTCGGTTGTGGAGGCGGTTCGACAACTGCGGACGGAGGAGGGGACCCCGATAGCGGCGCTCCCGCCGACGATGGAGGCGTCGTGGACGGCGGCCCGGCCGATGGCGGCCCCGCCACGTGCGCCGACAGCCCCTGCGACGTGAACGCGAGCTGCGACGACGCGAGCGGGAGCCCGGTGTGCACCTGCGATGACGGCTTCACCGGCGACGGCGCGACCTGCACCGACGTCGACGAGTGCGCCGCCACCCCGGGCCCGTGCGGCGCCGGCACCTGCACCAACGAGGACGGCGAGTACACCTGCGCCTGTCCGAGCGGCTACACCTTCGACGGCACCACCTGCACCGACGTCGACGAGTGCGCCGCCACCCCGGGCCTCTGCGGCGTCGGCACCTGCACCGACGGCGACGGCACCTACACCTGTGCCTGTCCGAGCGGCTACACCTTCGACGGAAACACCTGCACCGACGACGACGAGTGCGCCGCCACCCCGGGCCTCTGCGGCGTCGGCACCTGCACCAACGGCGACGGCACCTACACCTGCGCCTGCCCGAGCGGCTACGCCTTCGACGGAACCACCTGCACGGACGTCGACGAGTGCACCGCCACCCCGGGCCTCTGCGGCGTTGGCACCTGCACCAACGGCGACGGCACCTACGCCTGCGCCTGCCCGAGCGGCTACGTCTTCGACGGAACCACCTGCGCCGACGTGAACGAGTGCACCGCGATGCCCGGCCTCTGCGGCGTCGGCACCTGCACCAACGGCGACGGCACCTACGCCTGCGCCTGCCCGAGCGGCTACGCCTTCGACGGAACCACCTGCGTCGACGTGAACGAGTGCACTGCGACGCCCGGCCTCTGCGGCGTCGGCACCTGCACCAACGGCGACGGCACCTACGCCTGCGCCTGCCCGAGCGGCTACACCTTCGACGGAACCACCTGCGCCGACGTGAACGAGTGCGCCGCCACGCCCGGGCCCTGCGCCACCGGCGCGACCTGCACGAACTCGCCGGGCTCGTACTCGTGCGCAT
>JAEZBP010000447.1 GCA_023427125.1 Pseudomonadota bacterium
GCCCAGGCCGGCTTGCGAGCCCAGGCCGGCTTGCGAGCCCAGGCCGGCTTGCGAGCCCATCCCCGTCATGCCGGGATAGGAGCCCATGTTGGGCGGCGGCGTCGGCGCGCCCCACGCTCCCTGCTGCATCGGCGCGGGCGTCGGCGCCGGCGGGCGGGCGGCCGGCGCGCCTCCGTTCTTCGGCATGATCCCGCCGCCCGAGGAGGTCGCCATCGTCCACGCGGCGTCCGCGTCCTGGTAGCCGGTGAACTCCTGGAGGAACGCGAGGACCGAGGCTTGACGATCGTCGCGGTTCTTCGCGAGGGCGCGCATCACCGCGGCCTTCTTCGGCCCCGGCACATGGGCCCCCGCCGGGTACGCGTCCATCGACGTCGGCTGGGCGGTGAGGTGCTTGGTGGCCCACTCCCACGGGGTGGCCGCCTCGAAGGGCAGCTTCCCCGTGAGCATCTCGAAGACCATCACGCCGAGCGAGTACACGTCCGAGCGCGCGTCGAGCTTCTGTCCCGAGAACTGCTCCGGGCTCATGTAGGGCGGGGTGCCGAGCACCATCCCCTGCTTGGTCAGCTTCGCCTGGCTCGCATCCTCCGCGTCGTCCCGCTTGGCGATGCCGAAGTCGAGCACCTTCACGAAGTCGGTCTGCCCGCCCTGATCGGTCAGCAGCACGTTCTCGGGCTTGAGGTCGCGATGGACGATCCCGCGCTGATGGGCCTCGTGCAGCGAGCCGCAGACCTGGATGATGATCTTGTCGGCCCGCTTCGGATCGATCGCGCCCTGCTCCTCGAGCACGTTCGCCAGGGGCTTGCCCTGGATGTACTCCATCACGATGATCAGCGTCCCGTCGTCGAGCTCGCCGAAGTCGTAGAACTGGATCGTGTTCGGGTGCCGGAGCTCGATGACGGTCTCGGACTCCCGCTGGAAGCGGGCGATGAGCTGGGGGTCGTTCGCGAGCTCGGGGTGGAGCGTCTTGATCGCCACCTTGCGCGTGGCGGTGCCCATCTTCTGCTCGGCCAGGTAGACCTTGCCCATGCCGCCCTCGCCGAGGACCGAGAGGGGCCGGTACCGGGAGAGCAGGACCTTGCCGATGAGCGGGTCGTCGCTGGCCGCCGCCTCGACCTCGAGCATCGCGCCGCAGCTCAGGCAGAACTTGGCGTGGTCTTCGTTGTTGTGACTGCAGCGCTGACAGGTGCGTGCCATGGAGTTCTCGCTCGCTCGCTCTCGATGAGGCAGCTTGGATGAAGCGATGAGCGCGCGATCGTGCGCCCCGCCCGCCTTACGCGCCTCGGACTCGAAGTCTACCCGCTGGCTTTGACGGCTACAAAGCTTCTTCGACCCTCGCGTGCGTTGCTGCCGTGGAGGCGCCGTGCGATCCTGGCCGCCTCGCCTCCCTTCCTCTCTTGGTCGTGCCCATGCCCGCTACCGACGGTCGAGCCCCTCTGCGCATTTCCTCGAGGTGGCTCGGTGCTTGCGCCAGCGCCGCTCGCGCGACCGTCGCGGTCCTCTGCCTCGCGTGCGACGGGCCGTCGGCCGGGGGCGACGGCGGCCTGCCCGAGGCTCGGGTGAGCCCGCGCTTCGAGCTCGCGGCCGATCCGATCGACTTCGGCGCCATCCCGTTCCCGGACGATCTCTATCTCGACGAGACGGGGCGCGTCGCGCTCGGCGCCCTCCCGAGCGAGGAGCGGGCCATCCCGGAGACGTTCCCGAGCGCCATCCGCGAGGGGCTGGGGGAGCTCTCGGGGTTCTCTCCCGTCGCCCCTATCTTTTTCTACTTTCCGCCCGGCTCGCTCGATCCGAGCTCGCTCCCGAGGACCCCCGCCGAGAGCGCTCGCGAGGACAGCTCGGTCTTCCTGCTCGACATCGACTCCGCCTCGCCGACTCCCCTCCGGCGGGTCCCGGTGCTCGTCCACTGGAACGCGACGCGAGGCCAGCTCGCGCTCCGGCCCCACGACGGCCACGTGCTCGTGCCGGGGCGTCGCTACGCGGCGGTGGTCACGAGCCGGCTGCGCGACGATCAGGGCGCGCCGATCGGTCCGTCCGCCGGCTTCCGCGCCGTTCGGGACGCGGCCTCGCGCCCCAACGATCCGCTCGAGGCCGAGGCGTACGACCACTACGAGCCGGTGCTCTCCAGCCTTCGGAGCGCGGGGATCTCCGAGGAGAGCGTGGCCGGGCTCGCGGTCTTCACCGTCCAGCCGATCGCGCGAGGCCTGCGCGACGCCCGCGAGCGGGTGCGCGAGGGCAGCCCGCCGGCCGTGGCGCTCGACGCGGTCATCTCGGGCGCCGCGCTCGACGCGCTGCTCGGCACGCCGGAGATCGCGGACGCGCCGGGGCTCGACGTGCCCGGCGGCGTGGCCCACCGGCACATCGCGTGGCTCGTGCAGGGGCGCTTTCCGTCGCCGAGCTTGATCTCGGAGACCGCGGGGGTGCACGGCGCCTTCTCGCGCGATGCCGGCGGGCGGCTCGTGGTGAAGCGCATGGAGGAGGTGCCGTTCACGCTCACGCTCCCGAGCGGCGATCTCTCGAGCCTGCGGGTCGTCGTCTTCCAGCACGGCCTCGGCGCCGAGCGCAGCGAGATGCTGGCGGTGGCCGACGCGCTGGCGATGGCGGGCTGGGCCACGGTGGCGATCGACATCCCCTTCCACGGCATGCGGGCGCTCGGCGACGTGGTCGACGTCGGGCACCGCTTCGGCGACGGCGAGGGGGCCGATGGCTTCGGCGACCGGCGGGGAACGGACGTCAACCTCGAGTTCCTCGGCGTGCTCGACGGCGACGGGCCGCTCGTGGCCTTCCATCCGTTCTACGTCCGCGACGTGCTGCGGCAGTCGGTGGTCGACCTCATGACGCTGGTCCGTGTGCTGCGCGCGGGGGACTGGTCGAGCCTCCGCGCCACGAGCGGGCTCTCGGCGCTGGGCTTCGCCAGCGAGCCGCTCGCCTTCGTCGGGGTGTCGCTCGGCGGGATCATCGGCGCCGTCTTCGTCGCGGCCGAGCCGGAGGTCGGCGCGGCGGTGCTCAACGTCACGGGCGGCGATCTCAGCCGGCTCGTGGAGAACAGCGCCGCGTTCTCGGACCTCTTCCTGACGCTGCTCTTCCCACGGCTCGGCGTCGAGGCGGTCGATCCGGCCGTGTACCCGCCGAGCTTCCACCCCGAGCTCGCGCTCTTTCAGACCTCGCTCGACGCGGGGGACTCGATGTCCTTCGCCCCGGAGCTCGCGGCGCGCGGGGCCGCGCTCCTCTTCCAGATGGCCGAGGACGACGAGGCGGTGCCCAACCGCGCGACGGAGGCGCTCGCGCGGGCGGTCGGGGCGGCGTTCGTCGGCGGCGATCCGGTCCACACCGATCTCGTGCGGCTCGACGCGCCGGTCACCGGCAACGTCGAGGTCTCCACCGGCCGGGTCACCCGCGGCCTCTACCGCTTCTCGCCGGCCACCCATGGGCTCCTCTCGAGCCGCCGAGGGGAGCACCGCTTCGCGCACCCGGTGGAGCCGCCGTTTCTGGCGGTCGACCCCGTGCCCGTGGCGAACCCGGTCGACGGGGCCGTCGAGCAGATGGTGCACTTCCTCGAGTCGTGGCGCGCGGGCGGCGCCGAGATCATCGCGAGGTAGTCCCGGGCGAGCGGTCGCGATCGCGATTGACCCCCGAAAAACGCATCGCTATCCTCGCCTCCGCCCTCGGGGGACCCTCGAGGCGCGGAACAGAGCGCGGAAACACATGGCGGCTCGCACCCACTCGGTCGGCGTCGAGCGCTGCTGGAGGAATCGACAATGAAGGGCGAGGTCCGAAACCCGACGACAGTGTGGCTCCTGTCGCTGTGCACGTGTGGCATGTATGGCCTGTACTTCATCTACTTGTCCAACACCGAGCTCAAGAACTACCTCGGTAAGGAGGACCTCAACCCGGTCGTGGAGGCGCTCATCAGCTGGGTGTGCTTCCCGTTCGGGCTGATGCGGCTCGGCGCCAACATTCAGGCCGCGCAGATCAAGGCCGGCATGGCCAACGCCGAGGACCAGGGCATGACCTTCGCCATCTGGTCCTTCATCCTCTACCTGGGCTTCAAGAAGGGCCAAGAGGAGCTCAACAAGGTCTGGGAGAGCGGCGGCGGCGCGCCTGCGACGTTCTGAGCGATCCTTCGCGGGCTCGGGCGAGGAAGGCGTGAGCGCCTCGCCCGATCCCCGCGAGCGCCTCAAGGCCGCGTTCACGGCCGGCCTGCCCCTCATGATCCTGGGGGTGATCGCGCTCGTCGAGTTTCCCCTCTGCCCGACGCGGCTCGCCATCGGCGTCCCGTGCCCCGGCTGTGGCCTGACCCGCGCCACCCTGGCCGGGCTGAGCTTCGATCTCGAGGGGCTGCTCCACTATCACCCGCTCGCGCCGTTCATGGCGCCCCTGCTCGGGTGGAGCTTGCTCAAGCCGGTGCTGCTCGCGCTCGGGTGGATCAAACACGAGTGGCTGGCCCGGCTGCCTCGCATCCCTCAGCCGCTCTATTGGGCGCTCGGGGTGGCGTTCTTCGGCCTCTGGGTCGCGCGCCTCGCGGGGCTGCTCGGCGGACACCCCGATCCGATCGAGCCGACCGACAGCTATCTCTACCGCGCCTGGCTCGCGCTCTTCGGATGAGCTGCGTTGCCGCCCGGGCGATGGGGCTAGACCTCCTCATGAACGGACGAGGGAGCGCAGCGGAGCGCTGCCCCGGAACGGCTGGAGGAGAGCATGGCGCGGTTGATACGGGATGTGATGACCACGAACCCTCGGACGCTCGCCTCCTCGGCGACGCTGGCCGAGGCGGCGACGATCATGAGGCAGGACGACATCGGCGGTGTCCTGGTGGAGGACAAGGGCAAGCCCTGCGGGATCGTCACGGATCGCGACCTCGTCGTCCGGGGCATCGCGGCCGGCAAGGACCCGAAGGCCACGCCGCTCAAGGAGGTCTGCACCGAGAAGCTGATCTCGCTCGAGCCGGACGACTCGGTGGACGACGCGGTGAAGCTCATGCGCGAGCGCTCGATCCGGCGCATCCCCGTCCTCGAGAACGGGAAGATGGTCGGCATCGTGTCGCTGGGCGATCTCGCGATGGAGCGCGATCAGAAGTCGGTGCTCGGCCAGGTGAGCGCGGCGCCGCCGAACAAGTAGCCGTCCCGTGCCTCCGACGTTCGTCTTCGATGGCGCGTGCGGGTTCTGCACGCGGGTCGCCGAGTGGGCGCTCGAGCGCGCGGTGGAGCCCTTCGCCGCGGTGCCCTTCCAGAGGGCCTCGCCCGATCGCTACGGGCTGACCATCGACCAGGCGCGCGAGTCGGTGTGGTGGATCGACGGCAACCTCCAGCTCGACGGGCACCGGGCCATCGCGGAGATGCTCCGGTCCTGTCGGGCGCCGTGGCCGGCGCTCGGTCGCGCTCTCACGCTCCCGCCCGCCTCGTGGGCAGCGGGCGGGGCGTACCGGCTGCTCTCGCGAGTGCGCTACCGGCTCCCCGGCACGGACCCGGCGGTCGAAGGTGAGTGGGATCCTCACGCCGGCCGGCCGTGAGCGAGCGCGACGCCGCTCCCCGTGCCCTTGCCCGTGCCCCTGCCCTTGCCCGCACGGATCGGGCAGGGGCAGGGGCAGGGGCAAGGGCGATGCGCGGCAGCGGAGATCGATCACGCCGCTTGCGGCGGCGGCGATGTGCGCGCTATCAGCACGCGCATGGCGGACGATCCCATCGCGAAGCTCGACGCGCTCAACCAGAAGGCGCTCGCCGCCGGCGGCCCCGAGCGCATCGCGAAGCAGCACCAGGCCGGCAAGCTCACGGCGCGCGAGCGGATCGAGCTCTTGCTCGACCCGGGCTCGTTCGTCGAGCTCGATCGCTTCGTCGTCCATCGCTGCGCCGACTTCGGCATGGGCGATCAGCGCATCCTCGGCGACGGCGTCGTCACCGGCTACGGCGCGATCGACGGGCGCAAGGTCTTCGTCTTCGCGCAGGACTTCACGGTCTTCGGCGGCTCGCTGTCGGGCGCCTACGCGCAGAAGATCACGAAGGTGATGGATCTGGCGATGAAGGTCGGCGCGCCGGTCATCGGGCTCAACGACTCGGGGGGCGCGCGCATCCAGGAGGGCGTCGAGAGCCTCGCCGGCTACGCCGACATCTTCCAGCGCAACGTGCTCGCGTCGGGGGTCGTCCCGCAGATCAGCGCGATCATGGGGCCCTGCGCGGGCGGCGCGGTCTACAGCCCGGCGCTCACCGACTTCATCTTCATGGTGGAGCGCTCGAGCTACATGTTCATCACCGGCCCCGACGTGATCCGGACGGTCACCCACGAGGAGGTGACGAAGGAGGATCTCGGCGGCGCGCGTACGCACAACGTGACGAGCGGGGTCGCGCACTTCGCGTGCGAGGACGACGCCGAGTGTCTCGCGCACGTGCGGGAGCTGATGAGCTTCTTGCCCTCGAACAACCACGAGGATCCGCCGGTGCGCGCGTGCAGCGATCCGGTGGACCGGGACGCGCCGGAGCTCGACGCGCTCGTGCCGCGCGATCCGATGAAGCCCTACGACATCAAGGGCGTGATCGAGCGGGTGGTCGACGACGGCGACTTCTTCGAGGTGCAGCCGCTCTTCGCGCAGAACATCGTGATCGGCTTCGCGCGCCTCGGCGGCCGGCCGATCGGCGTGGTCGCCAACCAGCCGATGATCCTCGCGGGCTGCCTCGACATCGACGCGTCGGTGAAGGCCGCGCGCTTCGTGCGCTTCTGCGACTGCTTCAACATCCCGATCGTCACGCTCGTCGACGTGCCGGGCTTCTTGCCGGGCACCAAGCAGGAGTACGGCGGCATCATCAAGCACGGCGCCAAGCTGCTCTACGCGTTCGCCGAGGCGACGGTGCCGAAGATCACGCTCATCACGCGCAAGGCGTACGGCGGCGCGTACGACGTGATGGCCTCCAAGCACCTGCGCGGCGATCTGAACTTCGCGTACCCGACCGCCGAGATCGCGGTGATGGGCCCGGACGGCGCGGTCAACATCGTCTATCGCAACCAGATCGTGGCCGCCAACGATCCCATCGCCGCCAAGGCGGTCTTCGTCGACGAGTACCGCGCCAAGTTCGCGAACCCCTACAAGGCGGCGGAGCTCGGCTTCGTCGACGAGGTCATCTACCCGCGCCAGACCCGCGCCCGGCTCGCCTCGGCCCTCTGGCTCCTCGCCGACAAGCGCCTCGAGAACCCGCCGAAGAAGCACGACAACCTGCCGCTGTAGCCCGCGCGGCAGGGGCTCCGATGCGCTCGGTAGGTGCTCCGACAGCGCTCGGTAGGTGCTCCGACGCGCTCGGTAGGTGCTCCGACGCGCTCGGTAGGTGCTCCGATAG
>JAEZBP010000496.1 GCA_023427125.1 Pseudomonadota bacterium
ACCTCGCCTCGCGCGGCGGCTCGCTCGAGGCGCGGCTCGAGGCCTGGCACGACGCGCTGCGCTTCATCTCGGACGACGAGAAGCGCGGCGAGGTGGAGGCCAAGATGGGCCTCGCGGTGCTCGAGGATGCGCGTCTGCGAGGCGCGACGAGCGCGGAGGAGAAGCGGCGGCTCGCCGACGCGGCGCTGCGCCTCGAGCGCGCCGATCACGGGAGCGACGCCGCCGACGCCTACGCGATCCTCGGCCGCAGCGAGGATCAAGCGCGCTGCCTCGAGGCGGCCGGCGAGATCGAGAAGCTCGAGGCGCTGCTCGAGAAGACCGGCAAGAAGGACGAGCACCAAGGCGCGCTGCGGCGCCTGCTCTCCGATCACGACATGGCCCTGAAGTACGGCGCGCGGCTCGAGGCCCGCGCGGCGCTGCGTGAGGCCTCGCGCCTCGCCCCCGAGGATCGCTCGGTGGCGGAGCTCCTGCGCCGGCTCGAGGGCCGCATGCCGCCTCCCTCGCGGGTCTCCCTCGCGCTCGACGGGCGACGCGTCAGCCTCGTCGGCCGCCTGCCCGCCGTGCTCGGCCGCACCGACTGCGACGTCCCCCTCCGCGGCACCAGCGTCTCGCGCCGCCACGCCGAGATCGCGCTCGCCGGCGACAAGCTCGTCCTGCGCGACCTCGACAGCCGCAACGGGACGCTCGTCCGGGGCCTGCCGATCGCGTCGGCGATCGAGCTCTCGGGCGCCACCGAGGTCGGCCTCGGCGACGACGTCACGCTCGCGATCGCGCCGCGGGGGCGCACGGTCACGATCGACGTGAAGAGCGGGCTCGATCGCGGCGAGCGCGTCGTCCTCGGCGACGGTGAGCTGCGCGCGGACGGCCTCTCGGCGACGATCCGCTTCGATCAGGGCTGGGCGGTGCTCCGAGCCGATCCCGGCGTCGATCTGACGCTCGACGGACAGACCTGCGCGCTCCCCGTGCACCTCCTCGAGGGCGACCGGCTGCGCGTCGGCGGCGTCGAGGTCGAGGTGGTGGCGTGAGCCTCTGGCGCCGCCTCTTCGGTCGCGACGAGAGTGTCCCCGAGGTCGACGTCGCGGCGCCGGAGCCACCGCCCGAGCCGCCCCGCGAGCCGGCGCCGCTCCCCAAAGGCGATCCCGAGGCCTTGCTCGATCGGCTCGGTGAGGGCGGCGAGCTCCTGGCCGACGACGACGCGATCCTCGCCGCGATCGACGCGCTCGCGCAGAAGGGCCGCGAGGCCCGCGCGATCGATCTCGCGCGGCGCGTCCTCTTCCACCACCCCGATCGGCGCCGGGTGCACCAGCGCGTCGCGGAGCTCCTCGCCTCGCGCGGCGACGACGAGGGCGCCGCGCGCCTGCTCGAGCCCTTCGTCGATCGCCCCGAGGCGACGCTCGAGCTCTGGATGCTGGCCGCCGAGATCGCCGAGCGCCGCGGGGATTCCACCCGCGCGCTCGCGCTCTACGAGCGGGTCGTCGCGCGTGATCTCGACTACCCGAGGGCGTGGGCGCGGGTGCGCCGGCTGCGCGAGGGCGATCGGGCGCCCGCCGAGCTCGGCGCGACCCTGATGGTCGACGGCGCGCTGACCCGCGGGCGCTACCGCGTGACCCGCGAGCTCGGCCGCGGCGGGGCGGGCACGGTCTTCCTCGCCGCCGACCTCTCGCTCGGCCGCGACGTGGCGCTCAAGGTCTATCACCGCCGGGGGCGCGCCGAGCGCACGCGCCTGATCGTCGAGTGCAGGACCGCCGCGCGGCTCGAGCACCCGGGCGTGGTGCGGGTCTTCGACGTGGACGAGTCGCTGGCGGCGATCGCGATGGAGCACGTGCTCGGCGGCTCGGTGCGCGGCGAGCTCAAGAAGGGCCGCGTGGCGCCGCCTCGCGTCGTGCGCTGGGCCCAGACCTCGGCGGACGCGCTCGCGTACATCCACGCGGCGGGCGTGGTGCATCGCGACTTCAAGCCCTCGAACATGCTGCTGCGCGCGGACGAGCGGGTGGTGCTGACCGACTTCGGTGTCGCGTGCCGGGCGGGCGAGCAGCCGGCGGCGGGGCAGGGCGCCGGGGAGGGCACGCTCGCCTACATGCCGAGCGAGCAGCGCGCGGGCGCGCCGGCGAGCGGCTCGATGGACGTCTACGCGTTCGGCGCGTCGCTGAAGGAGATCCTCGAACACGCCGCGAGCGAGCCGCCGCACGAGCTGCAAGAGCTCGCGCTCGCGTGCATGCGCGCCGACCCGAAGCAGCGCCCGACGGCCGCGTGGCTCGCCGATCAGCTCCGCGCGCTCTGAGTGGGCGCCTCGTCTGCGGGGTCGAAGGGCAGCTCGTCGGTCTTCGCGTAGACCTCGTCGAGCTCGAGGCGCACGCCGACGCTCTCGAGATCGATCCCACCGTCGGTCACGTCGGTCAGGAGCCACTGCCCGGTCTCGAGCCGCCGCCAGAGCTCGGCGTGCCGGACGTTGGCGTCGACGAGGAGCACCTCGCGCACCGAGGGCATCTTGCGGTAGTGCCGGACCTTGGCGCCCTGGTCGTGGTCCCGGGTGCTGGCGGACAGCACCTCCACGATGAGCCGCGGGTTGAGGAGCGCGCGCGGTCGATCGTCCGTGAAGCGCGGCTTGTCGCACACGACCGTGAGGTGCGGGTAGATGTAGCTCCCGGTCTCTGCGACGTACACCCGTTGGTCGCTGCCGAGGACGTGACACGGACGCGCTTCGAAGGCGGCGTTCAGCCTGTGCCCCAGATTGCTCGCGACCTGATTGTGCCGAGGCGATGCCCCGGCCATCGCGACGACCACCCCATTGAGGTACTCGTACTTGACGAGAGGATCGGTATCGAGCGCGAGGTACTCCTCGATGCTCATCGCCCGTCCCGGCTCACCCATGCCGGTAGTATCGCGACCGCACGGCGCGGCGACAAGGCGGGGCGCGCTTGCCGGATCGGGGCGCGCGGGCTAATGGCCGGGCCGAGGAGCCGCACGTGGCGAAGAAGGGCAAGCTTCCCAAGCCGAGGGATCCGAGCAAGGCGTTCGAGGAGATCGAGCGGCCCACGATCAAGTGGAAGACGCTGGCGCTGATCGCCGGTCTCTTCGTGGTCCTCTGGATCACGTCGTTCATGATCCAGCAGTCGACCGACTCGGCCTGGGGCTGGGTGCCGGTCGGCGTCGTCGGCGCGCTCACGATCGCGGCGATCGGGTTCGGGATCTACGTCTGGCGGCTCACGCAGAAGTCGCGCGGGATCGTGGACATCCTCTCGCAGGCGACCGACGAGGAGGGTCGTAAGCGGGCGCTCGAGAAGCTCGGGCAGGCCGACAGCAGCGACGCGATGGCGGCGTTCGCGCGGGCGCAGCTGGTGGCCCGCGAGAGCCCCTCGGAGGCGATGGCGATCCTCGAGGGGATCGATCTGAAGAAGGCGCCGGCGGTGGTCCAAGACGACGTCCGCGCGAACCTGGCGTTCCTGTATCTGATGAACGGGCGCGCGAAGGATGCGCGGGCGCTGGCGGACGAGCTGCGGCTCGATCGGCAGCCGAACGCGAAGGCGAAGGCGATGTACGCGGCCGTCTCGGCGGAGGCGTTCGCGCGGACGGGCAAGGCGGACGAGGCGACGAAGCTGCTCGAGACCTACGACGCGGAGGACAAGGAGTACGGCGAGGTGAAGTCGATGCTCCTCCGCGCTCAGGTCTACACGTACCTCGCGACGAAGAAGCGCGGCATGGCCGAGCAGGCGATGCGCAAGCTGGCGAAGCTCGACCCGAACATGCTCGCGCCGTTCGTCCAGAAGGGGGCGCGCCCGGAGCTTCAGCAGCTGGCGCAGAAGGCGCTCAAGGGCGCGGGGTTCGCGCCCAAGCAGAAGATGCAGATCCAGCGCCGTTAGGGCGCTGCCAAGCGCCCTAACCCCGTGCCCGTGCCCGGTCGGGACGAACGGGCGCGGGCTCGGGCAGGGGCTCGCGCGCTCCGCGCGCTGGCACGGTGCGGAGACGATCTAGCGACGACGGCGGCGACGGGGGCGGGGCTCTTCCTCTTGCTCGGCGGGCTCGACCGCGGGGGCCTCGGGCTCCTCGGGGGTCGCCTCGGGGGCGGGCTCGCCTCCCTGGCCGCGGCCCTGCAGGTACCACGGTGTTCCGGGATCGACCGGCGCGGCGGGATCCTCCGAGCTCGTCGCGGAAGCACCGTCGGGATCGGGAGCCGTCTCCTCCGGCTCCTCGACCGGCGCAGGGGCCGGCTCGTCGTCCTCGCCGGGGCCGCGGATGTTGCCGGAGTCGCCCTGCCAGCGGACGCCGAGGCCGAAGAAGGGCGCGGTCATCGAGTAGTCGCCGTTGCCGACGTAGATCGTCTCCGCCGCGCTGGCCGGCGGGCGGATCGGGTTCGCCTGCGGGACCATGCTGTCGCGCACCTGGCGGCTCGCCAGCCACAGGTAGCCGGCGGCGATGTCGATCGTGACCTCGGGGCTCACGTGGATGCCGACGCCGGCGCTCGCCAGCACCTTGTCGCTGTCGATCGTGAGCGCCGTCAGGTACGGATCGCTGAACGCGCCGTTCTCCCAGTAGCCGCCGAGGCGCACGGTCACCGCCCGCTCGATCGTGTACGCGCCGCCCACCCGCACGCTCACGGTGTCGCTCATGTTGCGCGGGATGTTCATCGGGCCGACCTGGTAGTCGAGCGCGCCGCCGAGCGCGTCCTCGATCCACACGTCGCTCGGGTGGATGCGCGCCTCGTCCTGCAACGACCACGTCTCCCACACGACCGACGCCTCGAGCCGCAGCTCCGGAATCGGCCGCACCTCGACGCCGAAGCGCACGATCCACGGGAACTCGAGCTGCACGTCGGCGCGGGTGTCGTCGCGGCACGGCTCGCCCGCGCGCTCGTGGTTGCAGCCGGCACGCCGGTTCACGACCTCGGCGCCCTGGAACGCCGCGGCGCCCGGCGGCCGCACCTGAATCAGCGCGCTCCCTTCCAGGTTGAAGGGCGTCGAGATCGAGAGGCCGACCTTCACCATGTCGAGGTCGAGCACCCCGCCGAGCACGAAGAAGGGATAGAAGACCGGCAGGCTGATGTGAGCTACGCCGTCGTACTCGGGGTCCTCCGGGAAGCTGCAGATCACGCCGTCGCACGCGCTGAGCGCGACCTCGGCGTTGAAGCTCCCGAAGAGCAGGTGCGTCGCGAGGCCGATCGAGAGCTCCTCGATCGGCCGCCACGCCGCCGCGAGCGCGACGGTGCTGAGCAGGCTGCCCTCGAGCGAGAGGAGCGAGTAGCGCTGCGGCGCCGGCTGCTCGACGCCCCCCACGTCGATCGAGCGCGGCCACTCCGGCAGCACCGCGTTGGGCGCGAAGACGCCGAGCCCGAACGTGAAGTTCGGCAGCTCGTCGATCGAGAACGAGCCGGCCACCGTCGGGATCGGCACGTACGGGTGGTGGGCGCCGACGGTCGGCAGCGTGGCGCCGCCGCCGTCGATGCGGGTGTAGGTGGTCTCGAAGAGCGTCAGCGTCGCGTCGATCAGGAGCTGGTCGCCCGAGTAGGCGAGGCCCGCCGGGTTGAGCCAGAGCGCGTGCGGATCCTCGACGCCCGCGATCACCGCGCCGCCCCGGCCGAGCGGCCCGCTGCCGCGCTCGAGCAGGTAGAAGCCGCCCGCGGCGGCCGGCGAGGGCGCGACGAGGAGCACGGACAGAGACGCGAGCGCGACGATCAGCGTGCGCATTGCCACTCGAGCGCTCCGCCGTTCATCACGCACACGCACGTCGAGCCTTGGTAACACAGCCCGCTCGACTCGATCGTGTCGTCGATCGCGTTGCACTCGCGCCCCTCCTCGGGGAAGCACTGGCGCTGCTGCACGACGCCGGTCAGCCGCTCGAGCCCGTGGTCCGGATCGGTGATGAAGTCGGTCACGTGCCCGAGCATGCTCCGGTAGTCGTCGGCCGAGAGGCTCCCGCCGGCGTTGGGCGAGGCGCGGTTCACCTCGGCGATGACGTCGAGGATCGTCTCGAGCGGCGTCACCGGATCACCCTCGGCCGGCTGCGCCACCGCGTTCTGCAGGATCGACGGAAGCGTGCGCGCCAGATCGACCTCGCCGATGTCCTGCACGAGATCGAGCGAGTCGCGCACGGCGCTCCCGTCGATGTCGAGCTCGCCGCCCGACGCCATCACCTCTCGCACGTTGGGCGCCATCGCCTCGCTCAGCGCGTGCATCAAGGGGACGATGTTCCGGTCGTCCTCCATGATCATCAGCGCGTCCGCGGCGCCGTGCAGGGTGGACAGGAACGCGTCGTTGTCGGAGGCGACCGTGACGAGGTAGCCCAGGAGCGCGGCGAGCGCGTCGCGCGCCTCGGGATCCTCGTTGACCGCGTCGAGCAAGCGGATGAGCCCGCTCATCATCGGCTCGCGCATCGTGTCGGCCATCCGTGAGTGCAGGGTCGTCGCCCAGCTCTCCAGATCCCCGGCCGCGCGGTGCTCGGCGATGCGATCGCGCGCGAAGGG
>JAEZBP010000657.1 GCA_023427125.1 Pseudomonadota bacterium
GGCGCCCGCGACCGCCCGCGCCATCTGCGCCTCCTGCAGGCCGTGCATGCGCTCGTAGAGGTCGGTGCCGCCGAGGCCCAGCGCGTAGGGGAGCCCGAGCTTGCGCAGGAAGGGCCCGGCGAGGAGCGCGTGCACGCCGAGCGCGACCTCGATCTTCGCCTGCTCCACCAGCGCGCGCAGCGACGCGGCCGTCGCGTCGTTGGCGTCGGCGAGCGTCACGCGATGGCGCGTCGCGAGGTGAGCGGCGATGCGGCGGGCGGTGACCGCGTTGCCGGTGGCTTCGGTGAGGGCGGCGAGGACGAGGACGTTCACGAGGGCCGCGATGCTTACGCAGCAGGCCGTGTATGTAAACGGATTCCTGACTCGAAGAGTCGTCGCAGATCGCCGTCCTCGGAACGCCGAGCGGAGCGGCTCACCTCCTCCTGCACACCGGGGACGGGGAGCGCCCACCGGTCGGGAGGGCCGCGTAGCTCGGCCTGCGCGTGCGAAGGCGCGCGCCAGCGAGCGAGCCGCGCCAGCAACAGAGCCTCAGGGCGTGGGGACGGCGACGGGCGCCGGCGGGGTCTCGCCGCGGTGGCCGTAGGTCAGGTAGACCTGCGCGTGCATCTCGGCGCCCTCGATGTAGCCGAAGTGATCGAGCGCGCGCTCGTCGTAGTAGTCGTTCGAGAGCGAGGTCTCGTTGAAGAAGTGGCGGTCGAAGTCGATCGGCTCGCCCGCCGCGAGCGCCTGCTCGTCGTAGTAGTGCTCGACCGGGAAGCGCATCACGAAGAGCCACTTGGCGCGGCCGAGCTCGAAGGCGTCGGTGCTCGGGTAGTCGCGGCGGATGAAGAAGTCGCTCGCGCTCACATCGTAGCTGGCGGCCACGATCGGCGAGTACGCGCCGAAGAAGCGCGGGCTGCTGTCGCCCGGCGTGCTCGCGTCGAGCATGTAGTAGCCGGTCGGGCCCCAGTTGGTGTGCCGATCGAGCGCCTGGTTGAGGCGCGACATGCGCTCCTCGAAGGTCGGGAATGCGCTCAGGAAGCCCATGTCGGCGGAGGCCCAGTCGCTCGGATCCCAGCTCGAGGCGTGGCCGGTGGTGTTCGGCGTGCTCCACGCCGTGCTCCACGAGACCATGTTGCAGTTCTGGCTCGGCACCGAGAGCCCCACGCCCTGATCGCCGCAGCCCTGCTGGGCGAAGAGGCGGTAGTCGGAGACTCCGTCGGCGTCGAGATCTTGATCGGTGATGTAGAGGATCGGGCCGCCGCCGCTCTCCGAGGCGCGGATCATCGCCGCGTGATCGGCGTCGCGGTGGAAGAGCGAGGTCGCCCACGCCTGGCGCGCGCGGGTGTAGCGGGTCGCGAAGGGGCGCAGGTAGGTGTCGCGCACGCCGTTCGAGATCTCGGCGCCGCGCGCGCGCCGCGAGTTGTGGATGAAGGCGTTCGACTCGAGCCAGAGCGGCTGCAGGTTCACGTGGCCGCGGAAGTTGTACATGTACGCGAGGTCCTGCTCGCTGCAGGTGCTGTCGCGGTAGGCGGCGTACTGGGCCTCGTAGACCGAGGGGACGATCGAGGTGGGCGCGCCGGCGACGAGGTAGCGCTCGAAGACGAAGCGCATCTCGCAGTGCGTCCACGGCGGGACCGAGTGATCGACGCGCCGCGAGCCGTGGCCGTAGGTGCCGAAGCCGTAGTGGTAGCCGTCGCGGCTGCCCGCCCGCGAGCGGCTCTGATGCATCACGCGCATCACGTTCACGAGCCGGGTGTAGGCGGGGTAGGTGAGCTGATCGAAGAGGTTCGCGTCGGGATCGACCGAGGTCAGCTGGCCCGGTCCGGCGGCGGTGGTGTGCTGGCCGATGACGCGGAGCTTGTCGCCGATCATCTCGGGGTAGTCGCGGTGCTCGCCGCAGACGACGCGGATGAAGTTGCGGGCCTTCGCGAACGCCTGCTCTTGCTCGGTGCCGGCGCTCTCGCTCTCGAGGCCGTAGGCGACGCGCCACTCGGTGTAGCTGAAGACGCTGCGGAAGCCGGGGACGAGGGCGCTCAGCGCGGCCTGCACCTCCGGGTGATCCCAGGCGACCGAGCGGACGTAGGGCGGGGCGTCGCCGTAGGTGCACCACGCGTTCTCGTACTGGATGGGGCGCGCGAGATCGGGGCGGCCGGCGGGCGCGGGCGGCGCGACGTCGAGGTAGCCGTTGGCGATCGCGTAGTCGCGCAGCGCGGCGAGGGCGGTGGCGCCGACGTAGGAGATGGCGTCGAGCTCGGCGAGGTCGTCGAAGAGGTCGTCGTCGGCGGTGCCGGGCGTGCCGTCCGGGCCGTCGCGGTGGGCGAGGATGTTCTCGGCCGCGCGCCGATCGAGGCCGACCGCGTCGTCGAGGAGCGGGAGGTCGACGGCGGGGTCGTTGACCAGCGCCAGGGTGGCCCGATCCATCTCCTCCTCGGTCGGCGCGTCCCCGCCGCCCGGCCCGTAGCCATGCGTCTCGGCGTAGGTGAGGAGCTTCTGGAGCGCGCTCTCGCCGACGTAGGGCACCGCGTCGAGCTCGGCGAGGTCGTCGAAGAGGTCGTCGTCCTCGGGGCCCGGCGCGCCGTCGCGGTGGTCGATGATGTTGGTCGCGGCGCGCGCGTCGAGCCCGACGTCGTCGTCGAGCAGAGCGACGCCGACGGCGGGATCGTTCACCAGCGCGAGCACCGCGTGGGCCTCGGGCGAGCCCTCCTCGATCGCCAGGTGGGCGGCGCCGGGCTTGGCGGAGGCCACGCAGCCGGAGAGGGCACAGACGAGCAGGATCCGGAGAACGGTACGCATCACGACTCCATCGTGGGGAAATGAAGTCGCGGGCTCGTGGATTCTCCGGATTGGGTGCCTCCTCGCACCCGAGAGCCCTCGCGGGGCCCCGGACCGCAACGTTGTGTCGGCGCGTCATACGCCGAGCGCCCCCGCCGATCTTCCCTCCCTCTCGGCTCGTGCTCGGGGAGGCGTGGGGGAGGGATCTCGCGCAGAGGCGCAGAGGCGTGCGAAGGGGTAGGTCTCGGGGCCGGCGGCCGTAGAACGCGGCGCCTTGAGGAAGAACACGC
>JAEZBP010000660.1 GCA_023427125.1 Pseudomonadota bacterium
GCCCGAACCTCGAGGGCCGCCTCCTCGCGCGCTCCGAGAAGCGGCGCGCCAAGCAGTTCGAGGACGCGCGCGCGCGCGTCGTGGCCATGGGCCTCGATCCGGACGAGTTCGCGCCCGAGCCGCCCGCGCCGGTGACCGTGCCGAGCCTCCAGGATCTGCCGATCGTCGCCGAGCAGCTGCGCGCGGACGCCGAGCGGCGGCTCGCGGAGGAGAAGGCGCGGCTCGACGCCAAGAAGGACGAGGTGCGCCGCATGCTCGAGGCGGCCGGCGTCGATCCCGGCGACTTCATCCCGGAGGAGGACGCCGATCCTCCCGTCGGGCCGCCGTCCTTCCGCGCCGAGGCGGAGCGCCAGCGCCTGCGCGAGCTCGCGGCGGCCACCCGCGCGACGGGCATGGACGCGTCGTTCATCGACGAGCTGGCCGACGGCCCCGCGCAGGTCGCCGTCTACGAGGACACCGAGCAGAAGCTCGGCCAGCTCTACCGCGCGAGCGCGCACCACAACTGGACCTCCCGCGCCTCGCGCAGCGTGCCCTCGGCCGCCCCCGCCGCCGCGCTGCTCGCGCGCGTCGCCCGCGGGGAGAGCGTCGGCGGCGTCGACTTCACCGGCGTGATCCTGGAGGGCGCGGACCTCGCGGGCGCGGATCTCTCGGGCGCGTACCTCGAGGGGGCCGTGCTGCGCGGGTGCACGCTGCGCAGCGCGAGGCTCTCGGAGGCCGTGCTCGCGGGCGCGACGATCGAGCGCTGCGATCTGGCGGGCGCAGCGCTCGCGAGCGCGAACCTCGGCCGCGTGCTCTGCGCCGACAGCGATCTGCGCGAGGCCGCGCTCGACGGCGCGATCCTCGCGGGCGCGGAGCTCTCGCGCTGCGATCTCCGCTCGGCGCGCCTCGACAGCGTGGACCTCACGGAGGCGGCGCTGCTCGGCTGCGATCTGCGCGGCGCGGCGCTCTTGCGCACCGTCCTCATGAAGGCGCGCCTCGAGGGCTCGACCTTCGCGGGCGCCCTGCTGCACGAGGCCGCGTTCCTCGAGCTCGACGTGCGCGGGCTCGACTTCGAGGGCGCGACGCTCGAGAACGCGATCTTCTACGCGTGCGACGCGAGCGGCGCGCGCTTCACCGGCGCGAACATGACGAGCGCCCGCTTCATCCAGGCCGCCCGGCTCGATCGCGCCGAGCTCGCGCGCGCCAAGCTCGGCTCGGCGAACCTGCGCGGCGCCTCCATGGTCGGCTGCGTGCTCACGGGCGCCGTCCTCGACGGAGCCGATCTCTCCGAGGCGGACCTCACGGGGGCCAACCTCGACGGCGCGCGGCTGCGCGGCGCGCTGATGATCCGCACGAAGCTCCTCGGCGCGAGCATGAAGAGCGCGGATCTCCTCGACGCGCTCGCGTCCAAGGCGGACCTGCGCCGCGCCGACCTCGAGGGCGCGAGCCTGCACGGCGCGGATCTCTCGCTCACGCAGCGCGAGGAGGCCGTGCTCGAGCGCGCCGACCTCACCCGCGTGCGCTTCGTCCCGGAGGCGCGGCGATGACGCGCGCGCTCGGCAGAGACGAGCTGCGCCAGCTCGCGGAGGCGGGCGAGGTGATCTCGGAGGCGCGGATCGTCGGCCTCGATCTGAGCGGCCTCGATCTGAGCGGCGTGATCTTCGATCGCGTGCACATCGAGGGCTGCCGCGCGGCGCAGCTCGATCTGCGCGAGTCGATCTTCGACCGCTGCACCTTCAGCGAAGTGGACCTCGGAGGCGCGCGCCTCTCGCTGGCCGCGCTCTCGCGCTGCGCGCTGCGCTCGGCCTCGCTCTCGGGCGCCGATCTCACCGACCTCAAGGCCGACTCCTGCGCCTTCGACGACACAGCGCTCGACGGAGCCACCCTCGTCCGGACGATCTTCGCGCGCTCGCGCATCGCGGGCGTCGACGGCTCGGGCGCGCGCGTCGATCGGCTCGTCTTCATGGAGTGCGAGCTCGAGAACGTCTCGCTCGCCTCCACCCACCTCGCGCAGCTCGTCGCGATGGACGCGGACTTCAGCACCGTCGACCTCACGGACGCGATCCTCGACAACTGCGCGCTGATCGGCGTCCGCCTCGCCGGGCGCGATCTCTCGCGGATGCGCCTCTCGCGCACCAACTTCACGCGCGCCGATCTGAGCGGCGCGATCCTGCGCGAGGCCGAGCTCGCGCAGTGCAACTTCATGTTCGCCAAGCTCGACGGCGCCGAGCTCGACGGCGCGCGGGCCGAGCGCGCGCTCTTCATCGACGCCTCGCTCGGGAGCGCGTCGCTGCGCTCGGCGATCCTCGACGGCGCGCTCTTCGTCCGCGCGGACTGCCGCGGCGCGGACTTCAGCGCGGCGCGCATGCCGCAGGCGATCCTCACGGACGCGCGCTGCCTGGCCGCGATCTTCACGTCGGCCAACCTGCGCGAGGCAGACCTCTCGCGGGCGGAGCTCGACGGCAGCGACTTCACGGGCGCGAACCTCTATCGGGCGCGCCTGCACCGCGTGCGCGAAGAGAGCGCGCGCTTCGACGAGGGCCGCGCGCTCGCGCTCGGGACGGACGAGGAGCGCGCGCGAGCCGAGGAGTTCGTGCCGGTAATTCCCGGCGAGGAGGTGAGGCGATGAGCACGGCGGTCAAGGATCTTCGCTCCGTGACGGCAGGCCGACACCTGCCGCCGCTCGCAGATGTCGGGACGACCCACGGGAACGATCCGGCGCTGGCGGCGGTGCACCACGAGACGGCCCGCGTCGTCGCGGCCGGCCCGGACGGGCTGCGGGTCCGCACCGCGAGCGGCGTGTACGAGGCGAGCGTCGCGCTCTCGTGCGTGTACCAGCCGGAGGTCGACGACGAGGTGGTGCTCGCGGTGCCGAGCCGGGGCGCGCTCTACGTCGTCACGGTGCTGCGCCGCCCCTCGGACCGGCCGCTCCGCGCGATCTGCGACCGCGCCTTGAGCTTCGTCGTCGCCGAGGGCTTCTCGGTCGTGGCGGGCGAGAGCGTCTCGCTCCAGGCGACGAAGGCGCTCGAGCTCGGCGCCGACGAGCTCGGCGTGCGCGCGCGGCGCGGCTCGATCTTCTTCGAGGCGCTCGAGTCCTTCGCGGGGAGCGTCTCGAGCGAGGCGGGCCGGGTGCGCCGCGTGCTCGGCACGCTCGACACCTTCGTCGAGCGCGTCACCGAGCGCATCGGGCGCAGCCACCGCGTCGTCGAGGGCCTCGACGCCCACCGCGCCGGCCAGCTCGATCTGCGCGCGGAGAGCACGCTCACCGCGCGCGGGCGGCACACCGTCGTGAGCGCGGAGGAGCTCGTCAAGGTCGACGGAGAGCAGATCCACCTCGGATGAGGAGCGCGCCCATGTTCGCCAACACCCAGATGATGGGCCTCGATCTCGGCGTGCCGGACGTCTGCCTGACGCCGCCGGTGCCGGTGCCGGTCCCCTACCCCAACGTCGCGCTCGGGCCGACCGCGATCCCCTCGCAGCTCAAGGTGCTGATCCTCGCGATGCCGGCGCACAACCTCTCGACGGTCACCCCGCTGACCAACGGCGACAACCCCGGCGTCGCGCTCGGCGTCGCCTCCGGCAGCGTGATGGGCCCGAGCCGCCACGTGACCGCGGCGTTCACGGTGGCCTTCGGCGGCATCCCCGCCACGCGCCTGACGAGCGTGACGATCCAGAACCGAACGAACGTGCCGGGCTGCCGGATCGTGCCGAGCCAGCCGAAGGTCCTCCTCCTCGCGCCTTGAGTTTGCTGGCGCGCGCTTCGCGGTGGGCGAGCTGCACCCGCGTCACTCTCCGCGCAGGCCGAGGCGCACCATCATCGTCTGCAGGTAGCGGCGGCTCATGCCGGCCTCGCGCGCGGCGCTGCTGACGTTGTGGGCGCAGCGCTCGAGCAGGCGCGCGAGGTACTCGCGCTGGAAGTGCTGCGCCGCGACCTCGCTCGCCTCGCGGTAGGGCAGCTCGTAGAGGCGCTCGGGCACGTGGGGGGCCTCGAGGCTCGGCGCGGCCCGCTCCGCCGCCGGGAGCCCGAGGATCAAGAGCTCCTCGACCGCGTTGCGGAGCTCGCGGACGTTGCCCGGGAACGAGCGATGCCGGAGGTGCTCCACGATCGCGTGCACCTCCTCCCCGCGGCTCGGATCGATGCGCTCGACGAAGAGCCGCGCGAGCATCGCGAGGTCGTCGCGACGATCGCGGAGCGGCGGCACCGCGAGGCGCACGACGGCGAGGCGGAAGTAGAGGTCCTCGCGGAAGGTCCCGCGGTTGACCTCCGCCTGCAGATCGCGGTGCGTCGCCGCGACGATGCGCACGTCGATGTCGATCGTCCGGCTCGAGCCGACCGGGCGGATCTGCCGGCGCTCGAGCGCGCGCAGGAGCTTGGGCTGGAGCTCGGGCGCGAGCTCGCCGATCTCGTCGAGGAAGAGCGTGCCCCCGTTCGCCTCGGCCAAGAGCCCGGTGCGGTCGGCGACCGCGCCCGAGAACGCGCCGCGCACGTGCCCGAACATCTCCGACTCGAAGAGCAGAGGCGGGATGGCGCCGCAGTCGACGACGACGAAGGGCGAGTCCGCGCGGCGCGACGCGCCGTGGATCGCCTCGGCGACCAGCTCCTTGCCCGTGCCCGTCTCGCCCGAGAGGAGGATCGAGGCGTCGGTCGGCGCGACGCGCTCGAGCTTCGCGTAGAGCTCGCGCATCGCGAGGCTGCGGCCGACCAGCCCGCCGAGCGCGGTGCGCTGCGAGATCGCGATCGTCACCGGTCGCTGCAGGGCCGAGAAGCGCAGCGTCGACTGGCCGAGCTCGATGCGCAGCGCGTCGTGCACCGCGACCTTCTCGATGCGCAGCCCGTTCGCGAAGGTGCCGTTCGTCGAGCCGAGATCGACCAGCCACACGCCGTCCGCGCCGACGCGCAGCTCGACGTGGTGGCGCGAGACCGCGGCGTCGCTCAGCACGAGGTCGTTGTCCGGCGCCGTGCCCACCGTCAGCGTGCGGCCCGCGAGCGCGGCGCTCTTGCCCGCGTCGGGGCCCTCGAGCACCTCGAGGAGCGCGCCCGGGAGGGTCAGCGCGAGGGACGGCGGAGCCATCGGCGCCGTCTTCTCGTCGAGTCCGTCCACCGCGCGCAGCCTCAATCGAACTGGAGCATGCCGGCGCCGAGCGAGCCGCTGTAGAGGCTCTGCGATGCGTCCACCAAGACGACGGCGACGATGACGGCCACGGCGATCACGACGGCGGCGGCCCCGACGCCCAGCCCGACGAAGAGCCCGGTGTCGTCGCCCCCCGCCGCCGCCGGCCCGCTCGGGGGCAGCGCGGGATCGGCCGAGACGCGCAGATCGACCGAGGGCCGCAGCGACAGCTCGCGCCGCTCGCCCTCGGCGAGCGTGACGAC
>JAEZBP010000644.1 GCA_023427125.1 Pseudomonadota bacterium
CCAACATGAAGGTCGCCGAGCCGCCGGCGCCGGCGAGCGCGCGCGCGCCGATCGCGAGCACGACCACCAGCGCGACGACCGCCAGGAACGCGAGCCCGAGGGCCGCGGCCTCCCCCGTACCCACACCGCGGGCGACCGCGAAGACCGCACCGAGCACCACCACGGTCGCCGCGACCGGCAGCACGATCCGCACGGCCGGGCGGAGGCCGCGCAGATCCGTCACGACGAGGAACACGGCGAGCGCCACCGCGACGAAGGTGCCGGTCGCGCGGGTCGCCAGCTGCTCGCTCTCGAGCGCTCGCGCGAGGATCCGCCCCGCGTAGCCGGCTGCGACGCCACATGCGACCGAGACGAGCAGCGCGATCGAGACGACGATCCACGTCCAGCGCGCGCTCATCCCCGTGCGCGCTCCTCGCAGATCGGCCCTCGAGAGGTTGGCCCCCTCGAGATCCGCGCCGCGCAGATCGGCGCCGCGGTAGCTCGCGCCCTCGAGGTCCTGCCCGCGCAGCGACCTGTCGCGAAGGTCGGGCCCTCTGTGCTCGGCGCTCATTCCCAGCGAGCGCAGCAATCCTCGAGCCGCGAGCGCTTCACCGCACGGCCTCGCCGAGAGGCCGAACTGCGGGCGCTGTGCGCGCCGCGGGAGCTCCTCGTGCCGGACCTCGGCGGACGGCGCCGCTACACCGGCTCGTCGTCCGATCCGGGCTTGAACGGATAGGGCGAGAGGCAGACCTGGGGCGGCGGCGAGAGGCACGGCCGGCGGATCGACAGACAGACTTGAGGGCGCTGGGCGCGACGCTTGGCCTCCTCGGCGTGCCGGACCTCCGCGGGATCGACCACGTAGGGCTCGTCCGGCGCGGGAGGGGGGAGCTCGGCCTCGCTCACCGCGACCTCATCGCTCGCCTCGGTCGGGGCCACCTCGGGCTCCTCGTCGCCGGCCGGCTGCTCGCGCACGACCTCCGGGACGCTCACCGGAGGCGCGGGCTCGTCGCAGCCCGCGGCGCCCGTCAGCCCCGAGAGCGCCAGGAAGATGAAGCGCTGGCGCCGCCTCAAGATGGCGGCGCGATCCGATTCGTCGCTCCGCTGCGCTCCTTGATCCTCGTCGTCGTTCATTCGGTGGGCTGAGACGCCGCCGCGAGGGGGCAGGTTGGATGGTGAGAGTGCCCGCCCCGCTCCGAGCCGTCAGCCTGAATCGGCCCCGACGGGCTTCGACCTCACCACCCCAGGCACAGCGGCCGTCTCCAGATGGGGGCTCACGAAGGCTTCGCTCGCCGGGGATTTCTGCTACTCCTTCGGGCTCATGGCTGACGGCAGCAAGGCGGCCAGCGGGTTTCCGCCGCTCTCCCCGATCGTCCTCGTGACCGGCAAGGGTGGCGTCGGGAAGACCACGCTCGCCGCAGGCCTCGCGGAGGCGGCCGCGAAGCGCGACGGACGGGCGGTCCTGGTCGAGTTCGGCGACGGTGAGTCCGGTCGCCGCGTCCTCGGCCCGCGCAGCCGCGTGCAGCACGAGGTCGTCGAGCCGAAGGACGCGCTCGAGCACTCGGTCGCCCGCCTGCTCGGCAGCAAGATCCTCGCGAAGCTCTTCATCGGCAACTTCGCCGTCCGGCGGATGCTGCGGGCGGCGCCCGCCCTGCGCGAGCTCGCGATGCTCGACGCGGTCGGGCAGATCGCCGACAAGGCCAAGGGCAAGCGCGTGGTGGTCGACATGCCGGCGACCGGCCACGGCCTCGCCTGGCTGCGGCTGCCGATGCAGATGCGCGATCTCTTCGGCTCGGGCGGCCTCTTCGAGCTCTCCGAGCGGCTCGTGCATCGCCTCGTCGCGCCGCGCGAGTGCTCGGTCGTGGTGGTGACCCTGCCCGAGCGCATGGTGCTGCAGGAGACGCTCGAGCTCTGCGGCGCGCTCGAGCGCGAGGTCGGGATGCCGGCGGCGCGCCTCGTCGTGAACCGCTTCCCGGCGCCCCTGCCCGAGGGGGCGATCGCGCAGGCGCAGGCGCTCTCGCGCGGCGCGCTCGCCGAGCCGGGCGCCAAGCTCCTCGAGCTGCTCGAGGCCCGCGAGGCCGCGCGCACCGAGGCGATCGACACCCTGCGCGACGCGCCGACGCTCGGCCTCGGGCTGCGCGCGCTCCTGCTCCCGCAGGCCGCCTTCGATCCGAGCGCGGGGCAGGTCGCGGACTGGCTCCTCCAGGAGCACGCCGCGTGAGCGCGCAGATCCCGAAGACCATCGTGTGCGCGGGTGGAGGCGGCGTCGGCAAGACGACGACGAGCGCCGCGATCGCGCTGGCCCTCGCCCGGCAGGGCAAGCGCACGCTGGTCGTCACCGTCGATCCCGCGCGCCGCCTCGCCTCGGCGATGGGCGTCGCGGTGGACGCGGACGTGCACGAGGCGCACGTCGAGCCCGGCATCGAGGGCAAGCTCTTCGCGCTGATGCCCGAGCCGCGGCGCTCGACGCGCACGTTCATCGATCTGATCTTCGCCGAGGAGCCCGAGGCCAAGGCGCGCATGCTCGAGAACCGCGTCTACCTGCTGCTCGCCGACGCGGCGGCGGGCATGCACGAGATCGTCTCGCTCATGCTCGTCGCGAAGGCGATCGAGGAGCGCCCGCTCGACTACCTGGTCATCGACACCGCGCCCTCGCGGCAGGGCCTCGACTTCGTCAGCTACCCCGGCCGGCTCGCCACGCTCTACGAGGGGCGCGCGGTCAGCTGGCTCGGCAACCTCGCGCGGCCGGGCGAGGAGCACGACGAGCCCGAGCCCGACGAGGGCGGCTTGCTGGCGGCGGGCCGAAAGAAGATCGAGGGCCTCTTCGGCAAGCTCATGAACCCGCGCACCCTGAGGGACCTCGCGGGCATGTTCGCGGAGCTCGCGATCGTGAAGGAGCGCTTCGCGCGGCTCGCGCGGGTCTCCGAGCACCTCTTGGTCGGCGCCGACACGCGCTACCTCTTGGTCGCGGCGCCGAGCGGATCGGCGGCGGCCGACGCGCGCTTCTTGGCCAGGAAGCTCAAGCGCCTCGGCCAGCGCCCGACGGCGCTCGTCCTGAACCGCGCCGACGAGGGCGCGCCCGGCTGGCTCGGCGAGCTCGAGGGCGCCAGCGGCCTCCCGCCGGAGCTCGCGAAGGCGCTCGAGGGCGTGCACGCCGAGCTCCACACCCGCCAGCGCTCGGGCGATCTGCTGACGCAGAGCCTCAAGCGCGATCTGCCCGACACCCCGGCGGTGCGCCTGCCCACGCTCGAGGCCCGCGATCCGAGCCGCATCGTGCGGCAGCTCGCGGATCTGTTGCGCCCGCACCTCCCCGTGCTGGCCGGTACTTAGAGCCAGCGCGCGAGGCGCGCCTCCATCACGCGGACGGCCTCCTCGCTCTCGTCGATCAGCACGAAGCCGCGGCCGTGCTTGGCGGCGGCCTCGCCGGCGGTGCCGCTCCCCGCGAAGAAGTCGAGCACCACGTCCCCCGGCTCGCTGTGCACCTTGACGATGCGCTCGACGACGCCGAGCGGCTTCTGGGTCGGATAGCCGGTCTTCTCCTTGCCCGAGGTCGGCACGATGGTGTGCCACCAGACGTCGGTCGGCGTCTTGCCGCGCGCCGCCTTCTCGGGGCCCACCAGCTTGGGCGCCATGTACGGCACCCGATCGATCGCGTCGTAGTCGAAGACGTAGCGCTCGGGATCGCGCACGTACCAGAGGATGGTGTCGTGCTTGGCCGACCACCGGCGCTTGCTGCGGCCGCCGTAGTCGTAGGCCCACACGATCTCGTTCATGAAGCGATCGCGGCCGAGGAGGCGATCGAGCGCGACCTTCACGTAGTGGACCTCGCGGTAGTCGAGGTGCACGAAGAGCGAGCCATCGTCGCTCAGGCAGCGCAGCGACGCCTCGATGCGCGGGAGGAGCCACCCGACGTAGTCGTCGAAGGCGTCGGCGTAGGCGCTCGAGGGCAGAGGCTCGACCGAGTAGCTGCGGCCGCCGAACCCTCGCCGCGTGCCCTGCTCGTCGCGGCGCACCTTCACGCGGTCACGCGCCTGGCGACGTCCCGTGTTGAAGGGCGGGTCCACGTAGATCAGCCGGGCGAACGCCTCCGGCAGGGTCGGGAGCACCTCGAGGTTGTCCCCCCGGATGACGCGGTGGAGCACGCTCGCAGACTTACCACGGCCCAGCGCGCGACACGCGAGGCGCGGCGCCTCTCACATCGACGGATGCCCACGCGAGGCCGGCGCGGCACGGGAGCTGCGAAACGCCTCCCCGCATGGTCGAAGCCCGGGCCGAAACGCAGCACCCGCTCGCCGGATACGCGGACGACACGCCCACCGAGACGACGCCGAGCGAGGTGGACCGAGGGTCTCTCCCGGGGCCCCTCGGAGCGGAGCGCGCGGACGGCTCGCCGCTCTCTCCGGAGGCGCGCCGCACCGGCGAAGCGATCGGCGCACCGCCCGCCGGGGTGATCCAGCCGATCGCGCACGCGCTGCCGCCGCGCGACCACGCGACCCTGACCTTCGTCGAGGGGCCGATGCGCTGCGCGATCGTCACGCTCTCGCCCGGCACCTCGATGATCCTCGGCCGCGGGGCGGAGGCCGCGATCCGCGTCCCCGAGAACACCGTCTCGCGCCGGCACGCGCGGGTGCGCTGGGACGGCACCGGCTACCTCATCGAGGACCTCGGCAGCGCGGGCACGTGGGTCAACGGCTGGCGCGTGACCTCGTGGCGGCCGCTGCCCTCGGGCGCGCGCATCCAGCTCGGCGCCAAGGTGCGGCTGCGCTTCGATCTGCACGACGCCGACGAGCAGCGCGTGCTCACCGAGCTCTACGACGCGGCCGTCCGCGACGCGCTGACCGGCGCCTACACGCGGCGCTACCTGCACGAGCGCCTGCACGCGGAGCTCTCGTACTCGGCGCGCCACAAGACCCCGGTCGCGATCCTGATGATCGACCTCGACCTCTTCAAGGACGTGAACGACCACTTCGGCCACCAAGCGGGGGACGCCGTCTTGCGGATGGTGGTCGCGCAGCTGCGCCAGACGCTCCGCCCCGAGGACGTGCTCGTGCGCTACGGCGGCGAGGAGCTCTGCGTGTTGCTTCGCGGTCTCGACGCGGCGAGCGCCCTCGTCCTCGCCGAGCGCCTCCGCGCCGAGGTCGAGGCGCTCTGCATCCCGGCCAACGGCGAGGAGGTCCACGTCACCATCTCGCTCGGCGTGGCGGCGAGCGACCCTGAGCGCGACGGCCCGAGCCCCGGCTCGCTCCTCGAGCGCGCCGACCGCGCGCTCTACCGCGCCAAGCGCAGCGGCCGAAACCGCACCTGCGTGGACGAGCCGACCCGGAGCTGAGCACTGCGCTCAAAAGGGCATGTCGGGGCGATCATCGGGGCGGTGT
>JAEZBP010000669.1 GCA_023427125.1 Pseudomonadota bacterium
CCTCCGCGGAATCCTCCGGCTCCGCGCACTGCGTGCGCGGCCGCCCGGCGACCGGCGATGCGCGGCAGGAGGTGGAGCCTCCGCTCCGGAGCCTGATGATGGGCGACTACGGCGGGACGCCGGACGAGACGCCGCTCGAGGAGCGCGCGCCGAACAGCGTCTCGAGAGACAGCTTCGACGACGTGCTCGCGGCGCATGACCTCGTGCTCGATTTGCACGCGGCGTTCCCGTGTGGAAAAGACCGCACTCGATCGAGCGACGCGCCATCCCACGAAGGCCGCCGTTCTCGAGACGGGAGGTCATGATGCGGTGCTGGCTGGGGCTCTTGTCTTGTCTCGTGACCCTCTCGCTCCTGGGCTGCTCGCCGGAGTACTACGCGCGTCGGGCCGCGCGGCGCGAGCAGCGCCGCGCCGAGCGGCAGCAGCGCGCGCACGCGGCCCAGCAGCAGCGCGTCATGGAGCTGTGCGGCAGCCCCCAGCGCACCTTCGAGCGCGGGCACAACGCCGGCCTCGCGCGCCAGCCGATGGACACGTCGTGGGTCGCCCAGTGCCCCTACCAGCTCCAGCAGGAGCAGGCGAACGCCTACCTCGCGGGCTACCAGCAGGGCGCAGCCACCGCGCCGGCGCAGGTCGTGATGCAGGCGCCGGCGCAGCCCACGATCGTCTACGGAGGCGGCCACGGCGGCGGCTACGGCGTCACGCCCTGCACGTTCTCGTCGGACTGCGGTCCAGAGATGAGCTGCCGGCAGTGGAGGGACATGGGCCAGGTGTGCATGGGCTTCGGCGGAGCTGGCAGCCCCTGCTGGTTCAGCTCCGATTGCCTCTCCGGCTCGTGCGATCTCAGCGCCCGCCTCTGCAATTGAGTTGGCTGGGCGCGCGCTTCGCGAGCGCGCGGCGCTCGTGCACGCCGCAGCCCGAATGAGCGTGGTGGTGCCCGCGCTCGTCGCGTGCTGCACCACGGCGAGGATCGGCCTACGGGCTTCGGACGGCGACGGCTATGCTGACCGGCATGGAGAACGCGGACGAGCTGGCGGCGGCGATCCGGCGCGCGTGCATCGAGATCCTGCTCGACGCGCACGAGGACGCGGGGATCCAGGGCCTGTGCGCCGAGGGTCGCTTCGAGGTGGCGGTGGCTCGCGTGCGCGCCACGCCGATCGAGGAGCTCCTCGCGCGAGGCCGAGCCCAGGCGAAGTGACGCGGGTCGCGCCGAGCGCTGCGACCACCTTCGACGACGCGCCGCTCTCCGCCTGCGCGCGCGGCGGTCCGCTCCGCACCGGGCGACGCGCGCGCCTGGATGATCGAGCGGCTCGGCCTCCCCGCGCACTGAGGCGCAACTTCCGCGCGCCGGCGAAACGGTTGCGCCGCGCCGGGCGCAGAGAGGCTCGATGCGCCGGAGCGCGCGTTGGCCCGAGAGCTGCTGCCATGCCGCCCCATGAGCGCCATCCGGAATCACATGACCGACCATCCCCACACGATCGGCAGCGACCAGCCGATCGTCGAGGCGGCGCGCCGCATGCGCGAGCATCGGATCCGCCACCTGCCCGTGCTCGAGGGTGGCGCGCTGGTCGGCATGATCAGCGACCGCGACGTGCTGCTGGGCGAGCGCGTCGCGCCGCCGCTGACCGTCGCCGACGTGATGTCGCCGGAGACGTTCGCGATCACCCCCGACACCCCCGTCGGCAAGGTCGTCGCCAAGATGGCGGAGCACCGCCTCGGCTCCGCGGTCGTCATGCAGGGCGTGAAGGTGATCGGCATCTTCACGACGACCGACGCGCTCGAGATGCTCGCCCGGATGCTCACCGAGCGGGAGGCCTGAGAGCCACCGAGGAGAGTCGGTGCGGCGGCGTCAGGCGGTCTGCCGGAGCGGCCGCGCGAGGCCGAGCAGGCGCGCCGCGTTGTCGTGCAGGATGGCCTGGCGCGCGGCGAGGTCGTGCTCGGTGGCGATCAGCACCTTCGCGAGGCCGGTGGCCTGATGATAGAAGGGCCAGTCGGTCCCGAAGACGATCCGATCGGGCGGCCCCTCGTCGGCGATGCGCCGCACGCTGCGGATGCCCTGCGACGCCAGCTCGAGCCAGACGTTCGGATAGCGGCGCGCCAGCGAGAGTCCCTCGTCGAGCTGGAGCGCGCCGGAGTGCCCGAGCACGAACGTGGTCTCGGGGCACTCCGCGATCGCGCGCTCGTAGTGGCGCACCTGCGAGAGGTAGCGGCCGATCGGCGGCTCGATGTCGACCGGGCCGCAGTGGAAGAACACCGGCAACCCGCGCTCTCCGCACGCGCGATAGAGCGCGATGCAGCGCGCCGCGTCGGGCTTCACGAGCTGCACCGCGGGATGCACCTTGATGCCGCGGGCGCCGAGCGCGATCTGCGCGTCGAGCTTCTGCGCCGGGTCTCGATCGAAGGGGTGCACCGAGCCGAAGACCACGAGCCTCTCCTCGTGACGCGCCGCCTCGAGCCACGCGCGCGCGTTCTCCGAGAGCCCGCGGGGCCAGTCGATCGCGAGCAGGACGCTCTCCACGATGTTCAGCTCGCTCATCTCGCGGACGAGGTTCGGCACCGTGTGCGTCGCGCGCATCCCGCTCGAGCGCAGGCTGCCGATCCCGAGATCGCGCGTCATGCGCTTGAGATCCTCCGGGGAGAAGTTGCGGTTCTGGTAGACGTCGAGGTCGAGCGCGCGCTCCGCCGGGAGGTAGTGCTCCACCGAGTCCGACGCGCGGCTCAGATCCAGCTGCAGCGGCCGCAGGAACGCGAGGGCGAGGTGAGTGTGGAGGTCGATCGCGGCGGGGACCGACGGGTCGGTCAGGACGAGCCGGCCGTCCCTCACCCCGAACCAGGGGAGGCGCGCGAGGTCGTGGAGGCTCTCGAAGCGTGTCGGGTGCTCGGTCATCTCTGCGCGAGAGCCTAGTCTAGAGCACCTCTGCGTGCGCGGCATGCCCTCGATTGCCGGCGTCCGCCCGGGACGTACCTCGACGGTAATGGCCCGAAGGCGACCCTGCCTGCCCGGATACCGCGACGTGGACTCGCTCGAGAGCCGCGACCCTGCATTGATCCGCAAGGTGGCCCGTCTGCTCGAGCCCCTCCTCGAGCGCTGGTTCTCGCCCGACGTGCGGGGCCTCGAGCACATCCCGCGGGGCCCCGCGCTCTACGCCGGCAACCACAGCGGCGGCTTCATCTCCCCCGACACGTGGATCTTCGCCGCGCGGGTGCTCGCGGCGCGCGGCATCGACGACGTGCCCTACGCGCTCGTGCATCAAGTGCTGATCCGCTCGCCGCTCCTCAACCCGATCCTCACGCGCGTGGGCGGCGTCGAGGCGAAGGCCGAGAACGCGCGCCGCGTCTTCGAGCGCGGCGGAAAAGTCCTCGTCTATCCGGGCGGCGACCTCGACGCGTTCCGCCCCTTGCACCAGGCGCATCGCGTCGTCTTCGCCGGCCGCCGGGGCTACGTGCGTCTCGCCTTGCGCGAGGGCGTGCCGATCGTGCCGGTGGTCGCCTCGGGCGGGCACCTCGGGTGGATCGTGCTGAGCGACGGCAAGTGGCTCGCGCGCCTCCTCCGCACCCATCGCACCCTGCGCACCGAGGTCCTGCCGATCACCCTGAGCTTCCCGTGGGGCATCGCGATCGGCGCTCCACCCTACGTGCCGTGGCCGACCTCGATCACGATCGAGGTGCTCGATCCGATCCGCTTCGACCGGCGAGGCGAGCGCGCGGCGCGCGACGGCGACTACGTCGAGCGCTGCCACCGCCTCGTCGTGACCACGATGCAGGCCGCGCTCGATCGGCTCGCGCGCGAGAGACGAGACCGCACGCGAGCGCGCCGCGAGCAGCTGCGCGAGCGCATCCGGCGCGCCTCCCCGCTCCATGGCGAGGCCCGATGAAGCCGGCGAGCCTCAGCCCGCGCCGGCCAGCGCGGCGCGGAGCGGCGCGACGAGCGTCGGGTGGCTCTTCACGAGCTTCGGGGCGAGCTTCGCGAGCGCGCCGGTGACCCGCGACTCGAGCGCCCCGGCGACTTCCAAGGAGATGTAGATCGCCACGCGCGCCTCCCCGCCCCGCCGCACGACCTCGGCCTGCGCCCCGCGGAAGCCGAGCTTTCGCACCCAGACCTCGGCGAGCTCGGCGGTCCGGGTCCGAGCGGCTTGGATCTCGCTCGGCTCGCGCCCCTCCTTCGCGGCCTCCTTGAGCATGCGCACCGCCGCGTAGAGCTTGGAAGCGCTCGCGCTCTTCGCGCGCAGGCCGCGAACGCCGCGGATCGGCTCGTCCTTGGCGAGGATCGCGGCGGCCTGGCGAGGGCGGCCGATCGCCTTCGCGTAGACCGTCAGCGCGTAGCACTTCTCGATGCCCGCGGTGAGGGCCGCCTCTCGATCGAAGGTCCGCGCGACCTGCAGGTACTTGTTGGCGGTCATGTGGCTCATGCCGAGGTCCACCTTGGAACAGAGCTCCTTGATGTCCTTCGCGCCGAAGAGCGCCCGCAGCTCGAGCAGCTCCGCGATGTGATGACCGGTGTCGTAGAACGAGGCGGCCCGCAGCTGCTCGTGCGCCCGGATCTGCGCGAGGTGCCACGCGGCCAGCTGCTTGGAATCGAGCCCGGCCGGAGGCTTCTGCGCGATCGGCTCGCTCGGGATCACCACCGGCTTGGCCGGCAGCGTCACCTGCGGCAGCGGTCGAGGGGTCAGGACGCGGGGCACGAGCGGAAGGGTGCGCGGCGTGGGCATGCCTCGATCGTGCCCGAGCTCACCGGCCCGTGCACCCTTCCCCGCGCAACTCCTGCGCGGGGCCCGCACGAGGTGCGCGGCGCAGCGGCCCGGACCGAAAAACCGGCCCCGGGTGGGGGCGGCGCGGAAAGCGCAAGGATCGACCCGGTCGCGGATCGATCCGAGGCGCCCGGTGCGCCGCGTCGATCCCGCTCGGTGAGGAGGAAGGCATGGGAGCGCTCGAACACAAGGTGGCCATCGTGACCGGAGGGTCGGGCGGGATCGGCCTCGCGACCGCCGCGGCGTTCGTCCGCGAGGGCGCGTCGGTGATGCTCGTCGATCGCGTCGAGGCCGAGCTGCGCGCGGCGGCCGAGGCGCTCGGCGCTTCGGTGGCGTGCTTCGCGGCCGACGTCTCGGACCCCGCAGCGACCCGAGGCTACGTCGAGGCGACGATCGCCCGCTTCGGCGGCATCGACGTCCTCTTCGCGAACGCGGGCATCGAGGGGCGGGTGGCGCCGATCACCGAGTACCCCGTCGAGGAGCTCGATCGCGTCCTCGCGGTGAACGTCCGCGGGCCCTTCCTCGGGATCCAGGCGGTCGCTCCGCACATGGCCGCCCGCGGGGGCGGCAGCATCGTCATCACCTCGTCGGTCGCCGGCGTGATCGGCTCGCCGGGGCTCTCGGCCTACGTCACGAGCAAGCACGCGACGATCGGCCTCGCGAAGACCGCGGCGATCGAGCTCGCGCCCCTCGGCATCCGCGTCAACACCGTCAACCCCGGCCCGATCGAGAACCGCATGATGCGCTCGATCGAGGACCAAGCCTCGCCGGGGCACGGCGCGGACGTGAAGGCGGGCTTCCTCGGCATGGTGCCGATGGGCCGCTACGGGACCAACGAAGAGATCGCCGAGCTCGCGCTCTTCCTCGCCAGCAGCGCCTCCTCGTACTGCACCGGCGCCGTCTTCCTCGCCGACGGCGGCTTCGTGGCTCGATGAGCAAAGGAGAACCAGCAATGAAGCCGACCGAAGGGAGCCCCATCGTCCTCGCGATCCCGCTCGACCACGGCGCACAGGACGTGCTCGAGGCCGCCGCGGTCCTCGCGAAGCAGCTCGGCGCGCCGGTGCTGCCGGTCCACGGTGTTGGCTGGCGCGCGCGCTTGCGCACGCGGGGTGAGCTCCGCGGCATCACGGAGGACTTGGTCCTCGTGCGCAGCACCCTCGACGCGTGGGTCGAGCCGCTCCGCGAGGCAGGCGTGGAGGTGCTCGAGCCGGTGGTCGAGAGCCAGCGCCCGGAGCAGCTCGTCCCGGCCATCGCCGCGCGCGCCGGCGCGCAGCTCACGATCGGCGGCTCCGGCCGCGGCTCCACCGCGCGCGACTGGCTGCTCGGGACGAGCGCCGAGCGCATCGTCCGCGCGAGCGCCGGGCCGGTGTGGATCGCGCGGGGGACGTTGCCGGGCGCCGCGCTCCCGGTGCTCGTGCCGGTCGATCTCGGCGAGGAGACCCGCCTCTCGATCCTGGCCGGCGCGCGCTGGGCCCGGCTGCTCGGCGCCAGGCTGCGCGTCCTGCACGTGCTCCCCGCCGTCGAGCCCGCGACGGAGTCGGCGATCGACGCGCTGCGTGTGGAGGCCACGAAGCAGATCGAGCTGGCGCTCGCCCACCTCGACGGCGACATCGTCTCCGAGGTCGCGTTCGCGCACGGGCCGATCGGCGCCTCGCTCGTGAGCGAAGCCGACGACGCGGGGCTCGTCGTGATCGTGCAGCCCGACTACGAGACGCTGCTGCCGACGACGATCGGCTCGCACGTCGAGCGCCTCATCCGCTCGTCTCGCGCGTCGGTCGTCGCGCTCCGCGATCACGACGCGGCGCGCGTGCGCGCGGTGCGCGAGGAGCGGGCGAGCTGGGTCGCGACGCTGATCCAAGAGGCCGAGGCGGCCCTGGCGGACGGCGATCCGGCGCGCGCCGAGCGCCTCCTGTCGAACGCGAAGATCGCCGCGCCGGCCAGCGTGCGCGTCGAGGAGGCCCTGGCAGGCGCGATCGAGGCGCAGGGCCGCGCCGAGGAGGCCGAACGGCACCGCGCCCTCGCGCGCTGGCTCCGCGCCGAGCTCGGCTGATCTGCTGCCCCGCGCATTCGCGCGCGCCGCCGAGCGGACCTCCTGCGCGCGCGCTCCCCGCAGTCCAGCCGAAGGTGCGCGCGCTCGCCGCTCCCCCAGCGAGGTGATCGCGCATCAGCGGCCGGAGGAGAGCTGCCGCCGCGCGGGCTTGCCGCCGATGAGCCCGAGCTTGATCAGGAGCCGCTTCCACCACGGCACCGGCGGGCCGAGCACGTCCCGCAGCACCCTCAGGATCTCCTCCGGGCTCAGGCCGGTGCCGGTGTCGCGCGGGGAGCCGCCGATGTCGCCCGAGCCACCCCACACGTTCGGGCTCGCGCCGCGGGTACGCGCCCGCGGGTCGAGGCGGTTGAGCTTCTTGTAGACGGCCTCGAGGTTCTTCGGCAGGAACGCGTCGACGAGCCGCAGGGTGTAGCGCCCCTTGTCGGTCTTGAGGACGATCACGCCGAGCGCCGCGCCGTAGCGCTCCTTGAGGCGCTCCTCGACCGCGTAGATGCCGAGCTTGGAGGAGAGCAGCACGGCGATGCGCCCGTTGTGCAGCGGCGCGCGCCCGCTCTCCTGGATCTCGCGCAGCGCGTCGAGCGCCTCCTCCGGCAGGAAGTGGGAGTCGAAGAGGGCGAGCTGCTCGCGCACGTACTCGATCCAGTCGATGGTCATCCACGTGCGGTCCGCCTTGTGACGGCGCTCGGCGGCGATGAGCTTGTCGACGCTGGCCTGCGCCTCCGCGAGCGCGTCGGCCGGGAGCGCGGTGAGGAGGTCCTTGTCCGTGCCGTGCGCGTCGATGACGCCCTCGAGTCGGATGACAGGCATCGCGCCGCGCAGGAGCGCGCGGTCATCGCGCAGCAGCTCGACGTGGTTGATGAGGACCCACGCCGCGAGCATCGCGTCGAGGTCCGGGTCGTTGACCCAGAGCGTCCACGTGCCCGACGAGAGCGGGAGTCCCGAGAGGACCATCACCACGGCCTGCTCGCAGGTCGCGAGGGTGAAGCCGCGGATGCACCCCGCGTGGTGATCGAGCGAGTACTGACGCGCTTCGTTGTCCTGAAAAGGCGGCCCGCTGTAGACCCCGTCGAGGAAGATGCTCTGTCGGCCGTAGCGCTTGCGCCCCGCGTCGTCGACGGTGAGGCCGCGCTCGACGTGGAGCTCGATGTTGGGTGCGTTGGCGGAGATGATGATGCGCTGGCCGTCGCGCTCGACCACGCGATAGCGACCGCCCTCGGCCTTCGCGCCGGAAGGAGGCGACGCGTCGTGGGCGCGCACGGCGGAGGTCTCGGCGGAGGTCTCGGCCGCGACATCGCCCGCCTCGGGCGCCATGCGCTCGGCAGGGGGCTCCTCCGTCGGACTCGGCTGCGCAGGCGGCTGGGGCGATGCCTCGCTCATGGCTCGAAGCCTACCGCATCGACGGCGCGCGGCCGGAGTCTTCCGCGGCCCGCGCTCGTGAGCTCACGGGCCTCCGCGGTCCGTCGCCGCCGAGCTCGAAGGGACCTCGGCCCAGAGCGCGCCACGCAGATCGCCGAGCGCGTAGCCGGTCGCGCGATCGTTCGGGTAGCGCTCCGAGAGCACGGCGCGCACCTCCGGCGCGATGGCCGCCGGGTCGCCGTGGCAGGGGAGGCAG
>JAEZBP010000699.1 GCA_023427125.1 Pseudomonadota bacterium
CGCGGGGGGGGGGGGCGGGCGGCCCCGCGTCGCGGTCAGCGGCCTCAACCCCCACGCCGGCGAGGGCGGGCTCTTCGGCCGTGAGGAGCTCGACGTGATCGCGCCGGCCGTGGCGCGAGCGCAGCGCCGCCTCGCGCACGTCGTGCTGAGCGGCCCGCTCGGCGCCGAGAGCGCGCTGCGCTACGCGGCCTCCGGCGAGGTCGACGGAGTCGTCGCGATGTTCCACGACCAGGCCACCATCGCGAGCAAGCTCCTCGACTGGGGCGCGGCGGTGAACGTGACCTGGGGCCTGCCCTTCGTGCGGACCAGCGTCGACCACGGCGTCGCCTACGACGCGGCCGCGAGCGGCGCCGCCGACGCGGCCGGCATGGGCGCCGCGCTCGATCTCGCCTGGCGGCTGCTCGGCCATGCGTAGCGCGTCACGTGCCCTTGCCCCTGCCCCTGCCCTTGCCCAACTTTCGCGCAGAGGCGCGGAGACGCAGAGGGTAACAGCCAAGCTCCCCCTCTGCGTCTCTGCGTCTCGGCGCGAAACTTGTCCTTGCGCGTGGCGGGCCGCTCGAGCTGGCGCGAGGACATCGTGGGGTAGGTCGACTAGGGCAAGGGCAGGGGCAAGGGCAGGGGCAAGTTGGGCATGACTGATCTGCACATCCGCGGGGCGCGCGAGCACAACCTGCGCGACATCGAGGTGCGCATCCCGCGCGACCGGCTGACGGTGATCACCGGGCCGAGCGGCTCGGGCAAGTCCTCGCTCGCCTTCGACACGATCTACGCCGAGGGGCAGCGCCGCTACGTGGAGTCGCTCAGCGCCTACGCGCGCCAGTTCCTCGAGCAGCTGCCCAAGCCCGACGTCGATCTCGTGGAGGGCCTCTCGCCCGCGATCGCGATCCGCCAGCAGACGGCGAGCAAGAACCCGCGCTCGACGGTCGGCACCGTCACCGAGATCTACGACTACCTGCGCCTGCTCTTCGCGCGGGCCGGCGAGCCGCACTGCCCGGTCTGCGGCCGCGCGATCGAGGCGCTGACGATCCCTCAGATGGTCGATCGCGCGCTCGCGCTGCCGGAGGGCGCGCGGGTGGCCGTCGAGGCGCCGATCCTCCGCGGCGCGAAGGGCTCGCTCGACAAGGAGCTCGCGCGGCTGCGCAAGGACGGCTTCGTGCGCGTGGTCGTCGACGGCGTGGTGCACGATCTCGGCGAGGAGCTCGCGCTCGATCCGAGCGCCGCCCACGACCTCGACGTGCAGGTCGATCGGCTCCGCATCGGCCCCGCCGCGCGCGCGCGCCTGAGCGACTCGCTCGAGCTCGCGGCGAGCCTCGCGGCGGGCACCGCGCGGGTGGCCGTCGAGGGCGGCGAGGTGCTCCAGATGAGCGAGCGGCTCGCGTGCCCCGAGCACGGCCCCGTCCTCGCCGAGCTCACCCCGCGCACCTTCTCGTTCAACAGCCCCGAGGGCGCGTGCCCGACCTGCGCCGGCCTCGGCGAGGAGCGCGTCTTCGATCCCGAGCGCATCGTCCCCGATCCCTCCCGCTCGATCGCCGAGGGCGCGATCGAGCCCTGGGGCAAGCCGGACGGGCCCTACCACCGCACGATGACCGGCGAGCTCACGGCGGCCCTGGCGGCGCCGCTCGACGTGCCGTGGGCGAAGCTCCCGAAGAAGCTGCGCGAGCAGATCCTCTCGGGCGCTCCTGCGAGTGAGGGCAAGGGCAAGGGCAGGGGGAGGACGGGCTCGGGCACGGGCTCGGGCTCGGGCTCGGGCACGGGCACAGGGGCGAGCTGGCCGGGGGTGATCGCGGGGCTCGAGAAGCGCGCGTCGGACTACGAGCAGCGCAAGCGCGAGCAGGGCGGCGACGCCGAGGCCGCGATCGAGTACCTCGAGGAGGAGCTCGGCCGCTTCTTCGCGCGGAGCCCCTGCTCGGAGTGCGGCGGCGCGCGGCTGCGCAAGGAGGCGCTCGCGGTGACGGTCGCCGGGCGCGACATCCGCGCGCTCACCGCGCTCTCGATCACCGAGGCCCGCGCGCTCTTCGACGCGCTCTCGCTCGAGGGGGCGCGACAGCAGATCGCCGAGCGCCTGGTGCGCGAGGTGCGCGGCCGGCTCGGCTTCCTCGCCGACGTCGGGCTCGGCTACCTGAGCCTCGACCGGAGGACCGCCACGCTCAGCGGCGGCGAGGCCCAGCGCATAAGGCTCGCCACCCAGATCGGCGCGGCGCTCGTCGGCGTGCTCTACGTGCTCGCCGAGCCCTCGATCGGCCTCCACGCGCGCGACGGCGAGCGGCTCATCAAGACGCTCGAGCGGCTGCGCGACGCCGGCAACACCGTGCTCGTGGTCGAGCACGATCGCGCGATGATCGAGGCGGCCGATCACGTGATCGACATGGGCCCCGGCGCCGGCCGGCTCGGCGGGACGGTGGTCGCCGAGGGGACCCCGGCCCAGATCGCCGCCTCTCCCTCGTCGCCGACCGGCCGCTACCTGCGCGGCGAGACCGCGCTCGCGAGGCCGGGCAAGCGCCGCTCGCCGCAGGGCTGGCTCACCTTGCGCGACGCGCGCACCCACAACCTGAAGGGCGTCACCGCGAAGGTCCCGCTCGGCGTGCTCACCTGCGTCACGGGCGTGAGCGGCAGCGGCAAGTCTTCGCTCATCGTCGACACGCTCCTCCCGCTCGCCGCGGCCGCGCTGAACCGCGCCAAGATCGATGAGGTGCCGGCGACGCTCGAGGGCCTCTCCGCGCTCGACAAGGTGATCGCGATCGACCAGGGCCCGATCGGGCGCACCCCGCGCAGCAACCCCGCCACCTACAGCGGCGTCTTCGGGCTGATCCGCGAGCTCTTCGCGTCGCTGCCCGAGGCGCGCGCCCGCGGCTACAAGGCCGGCCGCTTCAGCTTCAACGTGAAGGGCGGCCGCTGCGAGGCGTGCAAGGGCGATGGCGTCACGCGGGTCTCGATGCATTTCTTGCCCGACGTCTACGTGACCTGCGACGTCTGCGGCGGGCGCCGCTACGATCGCGAGACCCTCGAGGTGCGCTACCGCGGGCTGAGCATCGCCGACGTGCTCGACCGCACGATCGACGAGGCCCTCGAGCTGCTCGAGGTCCTGCCGTCGATCCGCGATCGGCTGCGCGCGCTCGTCTCGGTCGGCCTGGGCTACCTCTCGCTCGGCCAGTCGGCGACGACGCTGAGCGGCGGCGAGGCCCAGCGGCTCAAGCTCGCCAAGGAGCTGGCGAAGAAGGACACCGGCCGGACCCTCTACGTGCTCGACGAGCCGACCACCGGCCTGCACGGCACCGACGTCGAGGTCCTGCTCGGCGCGCTCAACGATCTCGTCGATCGCGGCAACACCGTGCTGATCATCGAGCACGACCTCGACGTCGTCCGCATCGCCGACCACGTCATCGATCTCGGCCCTGAGGGCGGCGACGGCGGCGGCAGGATCGTGGTCGCCGGCACCCCCGAGGAGGTCGCCGCCTGCGACGCGTCCCATACCGGCCGGTATCTCCGTTGAGCCGATCGCCGGCGGTCCACGGCCTCGCCGGCAGCGCCGACAGTCGGTGTTCGTAGCGCATTCGATACAAGGGGCCGGCCTGGGCCGAGGGAGAGCCCTGCTTTCGGTCGCAATTCGCGTCTGGAGGCCATTTCTCATCTGCCGACGGGCTCCGGAGGCCTTGGGACCCCGTTTCTCGATGAGAATCCGCCTCCGAAGGGCTCGGGAGCCCACCGCCGAACGAGAAA
>JAEZBP010000725.1 GCA_023427125.1 Pseudomonadota bacterium
CGCGATGCAGAGCTTCGGAGGCGGCCCCTCGGGCGCGCCCGCCTACGCGCGCCTCTTGAACGCGATCCGCAGGACGGTCGGCGAGCGCGCGACGGTCTACTCGGCCATCGTCCCGACCGCGCAGGAGTTCTACCTGCCGGCGGGATCGCGAGGCCGCGTCCGCGACGAGCGGCCCAACATCCTCGGGACCTACGCGCGGCTCTCTCCGGGCATCCGGACCGTGGACGTGCACAGCGAGCTCGCGGCCCACACCGACGAGGATCTCTACTTCCGCACCGACCACCACTGGACGGGCCTCGGCGCGTACTACGGGTATCGCGCGTTCTGCCGGGCGGCCGGCCTGACGCCCGTGCCGCTCGCGCGCATGGATCGCCGCGTCGTCGCGCGGGAATGGCGCGGCTCGCTCTTTCGCCTGACGCGCGACCCGGACCTCCGCGAAGAGCAGATCGAGATCGCGGTGCCGCCCGCGCAAGCCGAGGTCCACGTGACCAGCTGGCGCGGCCGGGTCGTGCCGCTCTTCCGCGATGAGGCCCGGGGCTACGGCGTCTTCCTCGGCGGCGACTACCCGATCCTGCGCGCCCGGACCTCCACGCACAACGGCCGGCGCGCGATCCTCGTGAAGAACTCGTTCGGCAACGCCTTCGCCGTCTACCTGGTGTCGCACTACGAGGAGCTCGTCTTCGTCGACTACCGCTCGTTCCAAGGGAGCCTGTCACGGCTCCTCGGCGAGTCCGAGATGCCGACGGACCTCATCTTCATGAACGGCACGCAGACCGCGAACTCGCGCGCGCACACGGCGCTCATCCGGAGGCTCTTGGAATCGCGGGGCTGAGCGGCTCGTCAGACACCGGCCCCAATTACTGGCGATCGTGCGATGCGGTCGTATCTCGACGAAGCTGGGAGTGAGCATGAGCGTGCGTGGCTGGGTGAGGACGGTCGTGGTGCTCTCCGCCTGCGTGTGGGGGAGCGGAGCCGGTGCGCAGGAGGGCCGCGCGAGCGACGCGCAGCTCACGCGCCACGCGCGCGGGGTCGTGGTCTACCAGGGGCGCGCGATGCAGGGCTTCGGAGGCAGCGCGGGCGGCTCCGACGCGTACGTGGACGTGCTCAACACGATCCGCGAGGCCGTCGGTGAGCGCGCGACGATGTACTCCATCATCGTCCCGACCGCGCAGGAGTTCTATCTGCCCGAGCCCGGCGAGCGCGAGCGGCGCAACATCGCAGGCACCTACGCGCGCTTGGCCCCTGGCATCCGGACCGTCGACGCGCACGCCGAGATCGCGGCGCACACCGACGAGCACCTCTACTTCCGCACCGACACGCACTGGACCGGCCTCGGCGGCTACTACGCGTACCGCGCGTTCTGCACGGCCGCCGGCGTCGAGGCGATGCCGCTCGAGCGCATGGAGCGCCGCGTCATCCGCACCGGCTGGCTGGGCTCGCTCCACCGGCTGACCCGCGATCGCACGCTGCGGCCCGATGACGTCGAGATCTTCGTCCCACCCGTCGAGGTGGAGGTGCGCGCGCCCGGCCGTGGCGGCGGACCGGAGCGGACCGTGCCGCTCTTCCGGGAGCGCTCCGCCGGCTACACGGTCTTCCTCGGCGGCGATCACCCGATCATGCGCCTGCGCACGTCGGTCCGGAACGGCCGCCGCGCCATCCTCGTGAAGAACTCCTACGGCAACGCCTTCGCCGTCCAGCTCGTGTCGAACTACGAGGAGCTGATCTTCGTCGACTACCGCACGTTCCAAGGCAGCCTGCTCGAGCTGCTCGATGAGTCGGAGCGGCCCACCGACCTCCTCTTCATGAACGGCTCGCTGACCTCCAACTCCCGCCGCCACACCGCGTGGATGCTCGAGATCCTCCGCGGCCGGAGCTGAGACCGACGCGGACCTCGAGGGCGGCGCGCGCGGGCCTGTGGTGCGTGCCGAAGTGGGCCATCTCCACGCCGTTCTTCCCGTATTCCTGGTGGTCCAGTTCCTGATATTGGGCTGGCGCATGACACGCTTGCTCGGTCTTCTCCTCGCGCTCGCCGTGCTCGATCCGAGCGCCGCGCAGGCCACCAGTTGCTCCCCCGTCTGCGACTGCCCGGTGTTCGGGCGAGGCCAAGGCGGGCGCGACAGCGTCCTCTTTCCCGTCGACGGCGCGAGCGACGTCCCGTCGAACGTGCGCCCCTTCGTCGCCCTCCCCGACCTCGACTTGGCGGCGATCACCTGGGTCGAGACCGCGTCGGGGACGCCGGTCTCGTTCACCATCGAGCCGAGCGCGTGGAGCGCGAGCCACGTCTGGATCGTGCCGGACGCGGCGCTCCGCGGCGGGCTCGAGTACACGCTCACGGCCGGGAGCGGTGAAGGAGAGGCGAGCACCTTCGCCGTGAGCGCCAACGCGGACGACCGCGCGCCCGAGCTCGTGCAGCTCCGCCCGGGCTACCGCGAGCCATGCAACGAGGTGATCTTCGCCGACCTGAGCGCCTCCGCGTTCGACAGCGCACGGCCGGTGCTCTTTCACTTCATCGTCGAAGGTCCGGGGCTGTCGGAGCCGGCGCATTTCTTTCGGACGGACACCGGCGTGTTCGCCGACGAGGCGTACCTCCTCCTCGGTCGATCGCTCGACGCCGAAGGCTGCATCGAAGACACGCTTCCCGAGGCCGAAGCGGGAGCGCAGTACGACGTCCGCTTGGAGGTCTACGATCTCGCGGGGCAGCTCGGCCCGGAGACGCCCTCGCTGCGCGTCACGACGGAGCACAAGGGCGTGTCTCCGGACTCCGATCGCACGTGCGTCGCGGGCTGCTGCGTGCTCTCGGTCGGCGGCCGCGCGAGCTACCGCCTCGCCCTGCTCACCGCGCTCGGGCTCGCGGGCGTGTGGTGGCGCCGGCGCCGCGCTGCGGCGTGAGACGGGC
>JAEZBP010000761.1 GCA_023427125.1 Pseudomonadota bacterium
CGACTCATCCGCGAAGAGCGGCGCGCCGCGCGGCGCTATGCCTTGTGGATCCCGGTGCAGCTCGCGAGCGGACCGGAGCTCCGCATGCTCGCGGTCAGCCGGAACATCAGCTGGAGCGGGGCCCTGATGATCGCCGGGGCCAGCGTGGAGGTCGGCGAGGAGGTGGAGCTCACGCTCTCGCTCCCGGGCGGCGGGGAGGACCGAGCGCTCAAGGGCGAGATCATCCGCGTCGAGACGAACGACGAGGATCCCGACGGGCTCTGGCGCTATCGCATCGCCGTGAAGTTCGCCGAGGCGGTGCCCGAGCTCGAGCCCGCCTTCGAGGCCCTCGAAGCGAGGACGAGAGGGTAGCTCGCCGGCGCGTTCGAGCTCGCGCTCATCGCGCCTCGACGCAGCCGACGCGGAGGGTGACCGCGCCGGCGTGGAACTCGACGCGGCGGTTGACCCGGCGGCCCCGACGAGTGTCGTTCGACACGCTCGGGTACGTCTCGCTGCAGCCCGCGCCGGTCATCCGGCCGCGATCGATGCCGTGCTGCTCGAGCCAGCGCACCACGCGCCGCGCTCGGTTCTGGCTGAGCACGAGGTTGTCCGACTCCTCGCCCTGGTCGTCGGCGTGGCCTTCGATCTGGATCGTCGCGTCCGGGTTCGCGATCAGGTAGCGGCGCACCGCCTCGAGCGCGCGCTCCTCGCCGTCTCGCAGGTCATCCGAGCCCAGGTTGAAGTACACGCGCTGGGGCAGCGTCCGGGGGGCTTCCGTCGGCGTGATCGTCGGCTCGACCGGCGGCGGCGGGGCGTCGTCGCAGGTCGGGCAGCCGGTGCACTCGGGTCGCGGCGCGAGGGCGATCCCCGGCTCGGTCGGGCAGCGATCGGTCTCGTCGGGCGTGCCGTCTCCGTCCGCGTCGTCCTCGGGGCAGCCGTCCTCGTCGGCGAGGCCGTCGGCGTCCTCCGGGCGGTCGGGGCAGCCGTCGTCGCCGTCGTTGACGCCGTCGCCGTCGTTGTCGGGATCGGGGCAGCCGTCGTCGTCCGCGTGCCGATCGAGATCCTCCGGCTCGTCGGGGCACTGATCGACCTGGTCGTTCAGCCCGTCCTCGTCGCGATCGCCGGGTCCCGACTCGCCGGGCGTCGCATAGGCGACGCTCAGGCTCGCTCGCAGGTCCCCCGCGCCGTAGCCGCGCTGGAGGCCCGTGCCCGCCGCGACGCCGATGTGGAGACCCTCGACCGGCTGGATCCGCAGCCCCGCGATCGCCTCGATCGGCGAGAGCTGCGAGTCCCCGAAGCGGCCGTCGAGCGCCGTCGCCCCGAACGACTCGATCGCGAGGTCGAGCACGTCCTTCACGAGCCAGGCGTACACGCCGAGCGCCCAGGTCAGCTCGTGACCGACGCGGAGCGACCCGAAGTCCTGCTCCTCCCGCACGAGCGCGCCCGCGTTGCCGGTGATCCGGACGACGTCGGCGATGCGCACCTCCATCACGAGCTCCGGGTGGATCGTGAAGTTGCCCTCGCCGGCGAAGCGGCTCTGGAAGCGCGCCGCGTTGGCGGTCGGCGCCGTGCCGGTCACCTGCAGCGCGAGGGCGAACGCGTCGCGCTCCTCGCCGAAGAGGCGCCCGCGCAGCGAGAGGTACGCGTCCCCGATGCTGGTGCCGTCGGCGCGCGGCTGGCCGTCGATCAGGCTGCCCTGCATCACGAGGTTGAAGGGCATGCCGGCGCTGATGACGAGCCGGTCGAAGAGGCTGAACGAGAGGCCGAGCTGCGCGGCCATCAGGTGCTCGACGATCGGCAGGGTCTCGGTGTTCGGATCGCTCCCGCGGAGCTGGTAGACGAGGGGGTTGAGCGAGTAGTCGGCGTCGGCGCGCGCGCCGAAGCGCAGGTGCCCGAAAGCGCTCGGCCGGCTGACCACGAAGCCGTCCTCCGGTGTCTCGGCCATCCGGTACTGGTCGAGACGCACGCTTTGCGCGAGCGCAAGCGATGGGGACGCCAGGAGCGCTAGGATCACGAGGACGCGCGCGACTCCGGCTCGGACGACGGTCGACATGGGCGGCGATGCTCCCCCGGCTGCACGAATCCGGCAAGTCGGCAGCTCCGCTTTGCACCCGGAGGGCTTCGAGGCGCGGCTTCGGGAGCGCGCAAATGGGGTGACGGCGCGGCCCCGCTCCGGTACAGATCGCCGCGCGCGCCGCTCTCGAGGCGCAGGAGGATCCCCATGTACGCTCGCGTCGCCCTCGTCAGCTTGCTCGTCGCGCTCCTCACCTCGTGCGGGCCCCTCGCTCGCGGCCGCGGTGCTCGCACGACCGGAGGAGGCAGCGCCAGCGCCGGGTTCAGCGCGCAGTGCCGGGGCGACTTCGGCGCCAGCGCGGCGCACGATCGCTTCGAGTCGTTCATGCTGGCCACCGCGAGCTTCCACGACGCGGCGATCGACACGCAGAACACCATGCTCGATGCCTGCAAGCGCATGGGCCGGAGCCTCGAGATGCCGGAGGCCCAGCTCGACAAGAGCGGCACCGAGGGCACGCGCGACGTCTGCCGCGCGGTGGCCGAGCGCATCCGCAGCGAGATGGAGGCGGTGAGCGCCGGCTCGCAGACGACGGTCGAGCTGCGGGCGCAGCCGCCGCGCTGCGAGGCGCGCTTCGAGGCCTACGCGGAGTGCGCGGGCCGCTGCGACGCGAGCATCACCCCGGGCGAGCTCGAGATGCGCTGCGAGGGCGGGGAGATCCGTGGCGAGTGCAGCGCGTCGTGCAGCGGGCGCTGCGCGGTGAGCGTCGAGGCGAGCTGTCAGGGCGTCTGCGAGGGCGCGTGCGAGGGGACCTGCAGCGCGCGGGCGGCCGACGGAAGCTGCGCGGGCCAGTGCAGCGGCACCTGCCACGGCCAGTGCGTCGCGGACGTGAGCGGGCAGTGCGGCGGCGAGTGCCGCGGGAGCTGCTCGGTGGAGTGGCAGGAGCCGACCTGCACCGGCACCTACCGCGCGCCCCAGGTCAGCGCGGAGTGCAACGCGGCCTGCGACGCGCAGGTCGACGCGTCGATGGAGTGCCAGCCGGGGAGCGCCGAGCTCGTGGTGAGCGGCGGCCCGGACGCCGAGACCCAGGCGCGCGCCGCCAAGCTGCGGGCCGCGGTCGCCGAGGGGTACGCGGCGATCCTCGCCGTCCGCCCGCGCGTCGAGCGCCTCCAGGAGAGCGGGCGCGCGGTGGTCGCGCAGCTCCAGCAGCTGCCGAACGCCATCCGCGACGTCGGCATCAGCGCCGCCGCGTGCAGCGCCGGCGCGCTCGCCGACATCCAGGAGTCGATGTCGGCGGTCTCGGTCACCCTCGACGTGTCCGTCTCGGTCTCCGCGTCGTTCTCCGCGACCGCGGGCTGAAGCGCGCTCGCATGGGCGACGACCGGAGCCTCTTCTTCTGCACCGCCGACTACGCGTACCTCCGGGACGCGCTGCTCGAGGGGCGGGCCGATCGGGCGCCCGGGGCCGTCGAGCGGATCGACTTCCCGGACGGTGAGCGCCTGCTCCGCCTCGCCGACGACGTCGACGGCCGCGACGTGGTGATCGTCGGCGGCACCATCGACGATCACGCCACGCTCGATCTCTACGACCTCGCCTCGGCGGCGGTGACCTACGGCGCCCGGCGCCTGACGCTGGTGGTGCCCTACTTCGGCTACTCGACGATGGAGCGCGCCGTCCACCCGGGCGAGGTCGTCACCGCGAAGACGCGCGCCCGGCTGCTCTCGTCGCTCCCGCCCGCGAGCTACGGCAACCGCGTGTTCCTCGTCGATCTGCACAGCGAGGGCATCCCGCACTACTTCGAGAACGACATCACGGCGTTCCACTTCTACGCGAAGGACATCATCAAGCGCGCGGCGCGCGAGTTCGCGGGCGAGGACGACTTCGTGATGGCCTGCACCGACGCCGGCCGTGCCAAGTGGGTCGAGTCGCTGGCCAACGAACTCGGCGTGAGCGTGGCCTTCGTCTTCAAGCGCCGCGTCAGCGGCTCGAAGACCGAGCTGCTCGCCACGAGCGCGCGGGTCGAGGGCCGCACCGTCGTGATCTACGACGACATGATCCGCACCGGAGGCTCGCTGATCCAGGCGGGGCGCGCGTACCGCGACGCAGGGGCCAAGCGGATGATCGCGATCACCACCCACGGCCTCTTCCCCGGCGACGCCCTCGCGCGGATCCGCGCCTCGGGCCTCTTCGAGTACGTGGTCTCGACGGACACCCACCCGCGCGCCCGCGCCCTCGCCGACGGCTTCCTGCGCCTCGAGCCGATCGCGCCGGTCTTCGACCCGCACCTCTGATCTGAGCTAGCTGGGCGCGCGCTTCGCGAGCGCGCGGGCCGAGCTGCGCGGCGCCGACGCGCTGAAGCTCCCCATCCCCGGTGTCCAGTCAGCCGGAACCGCTCCGCTCGGCGTTCTCCGAGCGCCGTGATTCGATTGCGACAGCCTTTGATTTGAGCTCGCGCCTCCACGCGGCCGAGCTCCGCGTCCCGCGAGCGCCTCTCCTCCGAGCGCCGATCGGACGCGCGCGACGGCGCGCGCCAAGAAACTTTCGCGACGCGGAACCTGCCCTCCGAGGCGCTGTCAGTGGATGCGAGCGCGGCACGGAAGACCCGAGCGACGCCGGACGGAGCCGGCGAAGGAGCGGGAGGTGCCCCTCGATCACGCACACGGCCGCGCGCCGTCCATGGAGGAGTCCGTCATGAGCAACCCGAGCGTCGCCAACCCCTTCGCACCCCCCGCCCCGCGACCGACCGCCGAGCCGCCGATCCGGTGGGGCATCGCCGCGAGCGGCCCCGCCGTCGATCCGGCCGAGGTCGAGACCGCTCAGCGCGCCGCCGAGGTCGTGCTGATGTGGGGCGACGAGGTGCTGCACGTCTCCCACGTGAGCCCGCCGCGCGACGTCGTCATCGGCGAGGGCGGCGGCGAGAGCGCGCCGGACTACCTGATCGGGCGCGAGGTGCTCGGCGCCGAGCGCCTCCCGATCGTGGTCGAGCGCGAGGGCCGGCTCTCTTGCGTCATCCCCGAGGGCGCGAGCGGTGAGGTCACGATCGGCGACGCGACGCGATCGTTCGCGGAGCTCGAGGCCGAGGGCAAGCTCGCGGCCTTCGAGGGGCTCGCCGGCGCGAGGCTCTACGCCGTCCCCGAGGGCGCGAGCGCCCGCGTCGAGCACCGGGGGCTCTCCTTCGTCGTTCGGCCCACCAGCGCGGGCCGCGCGATCGGCGCCAAGAGCGGGCTCAAGCTCAAGCACACCGGGTGGATCGGCCTCTCGCTCTCGGTGCACGCGGTCTTCCTCGTCCTCTTCTACTTCATGCCGCCGCACAGCCAGGCGCTGAGCCTCAACGACGCCGGCGAGCAGGCGCGCATGATCAGGTACCTCGAGAACGCCGACGCGATGGTCGACGAGCCGCTCCCCGCATTCACGGCGCCCGACTCGGGCGAGCCCGGCGAGGAGGGCGCGCGACACGACGGCGCGGAGGGTCAGGCCGGCACGCCGGACGAGCGCCCGAACCGCAACCGCATGGCGACCGAGCGCACGAGCGACGCCGACCCGGTGATGGCGCGCGAGAACATCCGCGAGAACATGAACAGCGTCGCGGCGATCGGCGCGCTGCGCGCGCTGACCAGCACCTGGGGCGCGCCGACCTCCCCCTACGGCGCCGACGTGGCCAACGGGATCGACGAGATGAACGCGCTCGGCGCGCTGATGGGCGATCAGGTCGGCGACAACTTCGGCTTCGGCGGCCTCTCGATGCGCGGCACCGGCCTCGGCGGCGGCGGCCTCGGCGAGGGCACCTACGGCGTCGGCCGGCTCGGCACCATGGGCACCTGCCGTCCCCCCGGTCCGTGCGGCCCGGGCAACGGCCCCGGGGGCTACGGCGGCGGCGTCACCCTGACCGACGGTCGCACCTCGCGCGTCCCGCCCCCCGTCACCGCCGGCCGCGCGCAGGTGACCGGCGGCCTCTCGCAGGAGGCGATCCGCCGCGTCGTGCAGCGCCACCTCCCTGAGGTCCGCTTCTGCTACGAGCAGGGCCTGCAGTCGAACCCGAGCCTCGAGGGCCGCGT
>JAEZBP010000825.1 GCA_023427125.1 Pseudomonadota bacterium
GGCGCGGGCGCCGCGGCGAGCGCGCCGGGGGACGTGGAGGTCGGCTCGCGCGTCGCCGACGTCGCGCCGGGCGCTCGGGGATCGCCGAGCGGAGCGGTTCCGGCCGACTGGACACCGGAGATAGGGAAGCGCCCGCGCGCTCGCGAAGCGCGCGCACAGCCGACTCAGCCCTTGAGGGCCTCGGCGCCGCCGATGATCTCCATGAGCTCCTTGGTGATCGCCGCCTGGCGCGCGCGGTTGTAGACCAGCGTCAGCCGGTCGATCATGTCGGAGGCGTTCTTCGTCGCGGAGTCCATCGCGGTCATCCGCGCGCCGTGCTCCGACGCAACCGACTCGAGGAGCGCGCGGAAGAGCTCGATCTCCACGTACATCGGCAGCAGCCGATCGAGGAGCCGGCGCTTGGACGGCTCGTAGATGAAGTCGACGGTGGTCTCGTCCTCCGCCACCGGCGCAGGCGAGATCGGGAGCAGCGGCTCGATGACGACCTTCTGCGTCATCGCGCTCTTGAACTCGCTGTAGATGAGGTCGACCGCGTCGAGCTCGGCCTCGACCTGATCGAAGCCCTCCGCCGGGACGAAGCTCTCGGCGCCCTCGTCGACCGCCTGGAGCTCCGCCGGCGCGGCGTCGACCGCGCTCGGCTCGTGCGTCGGCGGCACGAGCGTCGGGGCGCGACCCTCCGCCGCGAGGCGCTTGGCGCCGCCCGCCGTGTACTCGGCGACGATGTAGCGGCCGATCTCGCCGGCCCGGTCCACGCTCAGGTTCTCGAACACGCCCGTGAAGTCGCGGCGGATGTTGGCGCCGCGGCGCCGCAGGAAGTCGCGACCCTTCCTGCCGATGACCGCGAACGAGACCTCCGCGCCCTCCGCCTCGAGCTCCTTCCACCGCTTCAGGGCGGCCTTGTTGATGCTGGCGTTGAACGCGCCGGCGAGGCCGCGATCGCTGCTGAGCACCACGAGCATGACCTTCTTGGCCTCGCGACGCGCGAGCAGCGGGTGCACGTCCTCTTCACCCGCGCGCACCGCCACCGACGAGAGCACGTCGAGGGTCTTGACCGCGTACGGCCGGAGCTCGGTGATGGCCTGCTGCGCCCGCGAGAGGCGCGCGGCCGCCACCATCTTCATCGCACGCGTGATCTTCTGCGTGCTCTTCACGCTTCCGATGCGCTTGCGGATCGCCTTGAGGTTGGCCATCGCTGATCACCCGATCTGGAGGAGAGGAAGGGCTATCGCTCGACGAAGGATCACTCCTCGTCGGCCTTCTTCTTCTTCTTCTTCTCGGCCTTCTTTTCGGGCTGCTCGGTCGCGCTCGCGCCGGCGCCCTTCTTCTTGGTGCCGGCCTCCGCGCCCTTGCCGAAGATCTTGCTGAAGTCGCCCAGCTCCTCGTCGAGGCGCTTGACGACCTCGTCCGAGAGCTCGCCCTTCTCGCGCAGCAGCGTGAGCACGTCGGCGGCGTTGGCCTCGAGGTGCGCGCGCAGCTCCTTCTCGTAGAGCCGGACCTTGTCGACCGGGATCTCGTCGACCCAGCCCTTGGTGGCCGCGTAGATGACCGCGACCTGCTGCTCGACCGGCATCGGCACGTACTGGTCCTGCTTGAGGATCTCGACGAGGCGCTGGCCGCGCGAGAGCTGCTGCTGCGTGGCCTTGTCGAGGTCCGAGGCGAACTGCGCGAACGCCGCCATCTCACGGTACTGCGCGAGATCGAGCCGCAGAGTGCCGGCGATCTTCTTCATCGCCTTGGTCTGCGCGCTGCCGCCGACGCGCGAGACGCTGATGCCGACGTTGATGGCGGGACGCACGCCCGAGTAGAAGAGGTCCGACTCGAGGAAGATCTGCCCGTCGGTGATCGAGATCACGTTCGTCGGGATGTACGCCGAGACGTCACCGGCCTGCGTCTCGATGATCGGCAGCGCGGTGAGCGAGCCGCCCGAGTCCGGGAGCTTCTTCGCGACGTAGGCGTCGCCCTTCTCCTTGGCCTCCTTGGTGGCTTCCTTCTTCGCGTCCTCGCCGAGGTGCACCGCCCTGCCCTCGCGCGTGGGCTCCTCGTCCTTCTTCACCACCACCCACTCCTCGGCCATCTTCGCGGCGCGCTCGAGCAGGCGGCTGTGGAGGTAGAAGACGTCGCCGGGGTACGCCTCGCGGCCCGGCGGGCGGCGCAGCAGCAGCGAGAGCTGGCGGTAGGCGGTCGCCTGCTTGCTGAGATCATCGTAGACGAGGAGCGCGTGGCGCCCGCTGTCGCGGAAGTACTCGCCCATCGTGCAGCCCGAGTAGGGCGCGATGAACTGCAGCGGCGCGCTCTCGGAGGCGCCGGCGATGACCACCGTCGTGTACTCCATCGCGCCCTGCTCGGTGAGCTTCGCGACGACCTGCGCGACGGTCGACTGCTTCTGGCCGATCGCCACGTAGAAGCAGTAAACGCCCTTGCCCTTCTGGTTGATGATCGCGTCGACCGCGACCGCCGTCTTGCCGGTCTGGCGGTCGCCGATGATCAGCTCGCGCTGGCCGCGGCCGATCGGGATCATGCTGTCGACCGACTTGAGGCCGGTCTGCATGGGCTCCTTGACCGGCTGGCGCTTGACGATGCCGGGCGCCTTGAGCTCGACGCGGCGGCGCTCCTTGCTCTCGATCGGGCCCTTGCCGTCGACCGGCTCGCCGAGCGCGTTGACCACGCGGCCGAGCAGCGCCTCGCCGACCGGCACGTCGAAGATGCGGCCCGTGCGCTTGACCGTGTCGCCCTCGCGGACCTCGCGGTCGGAGCCGAGGAGGGCCACGCCGACGTTGTCCTCCTCGAGGTTGAGCACCATGCCCATCAGCCCGCCGGTGAGCTCGACGAGCTCGCCCGCCATCGCCTTCTCGAGGCCATGGATGCGCGCGATGCCGTCACCGACGGAGAGGACCGAGCCGGTCTCCATCACGTCGACGGTCTTGTCGTAGGAGGCGATCTGCTGCTTGATGATCTCGGAGATCTCTTCGGCGCGGAGCTGCATGGCTGTTCCTTCTGGGGGCGTGCTTACGCAAGCGCCAAGTTCCCCTGGCGGCGCGCCCGCAGGCGCGCGGAGAGAGGCGAGGCGGTTTATTCGGAGGAGAGCGCGACCGGGTCGGTCCCGGCGAGGAGCTTGCTGCGAAGCTCGCGGAGGCGGTTCTTGAGGCTGCCGTCGAATACGCGGCCGCCGACGGTGGTGACGACCCCGCCGATCAACGAGGGATCCTCGCGGCGGACGAGCACGACCTTCTTGCCGGTGGTCTGCTCGAGCGTCTTCACGAGCTCGGCGTAGTAAGCGTCCGGGAGCTTGGTGGCGGTGACGATCTCCGCCCGGATCTTTCCGGCGCTCTGCTCGGCGACGTGCGCGTAGGCCTCGGCGATCTCCGGCAGGTGCGTGAGGCGGCGCCTGTCGGAGAGGAGCATCAGCGCGTTCTTGAGGAGCGGGTGCGCCCCGACGCGATCGGCGAGCTTCGCGATGAGCTGCTTCTTTTGGTCGAGGCCGAACTGCGGGCTCGCGAAGACGCGGCGCAGCTCCTCGCTCTCCTCCCAGCTCTTGGCGAGGTCGCTCAGGCCCTTGCCGATCGGGTCGACGGCGTTGGCCTCCTTCGCGAGGTCGAAGAGCGCGCGTGCGTAGCGCTTGCCGACTGCCGAGCCGATCATGCCTGCACCTTCTCACTCATCGAGGAGGCCACGTCCCCGAGGTACGCCTTGGCCAGCCGCTCCTGATCCGCCGCGCCGGTCTGCGCGGTCAGCACCTCTTCGGCGGCCTTGACGGCGGCCTCGATCGCCTCGCGGGTCAGGTCCTTCTTGAGCTGCTTCATCTGCTGGTCGACGACGAACTGCGCGTCGCGACGCATGCGCGCGGCGCGGGACTCGGCCTCCGCGATGATGCGATCGCGCTCGGCCTCGCCCGCCTGGATCATCTCCTGGCGCAGCTTCGCGAGCTCCTCGTCGAGGTGCGCGAGCCGCTCGGTGTACTCCGCGTGCTTGGCCTCGGCCTCCGCCTTGATGCGCCGGCTCTCCTCGAGCCCCTCGACCACCGCCACCCGGCGGTTGTGGAGGTAGGTGGTCAGCGGCTTCTTGAGGAGGAAGCCGACGATCCCGGCCCACAGGAGGAAGTTGAGGATCATCGCGGGCCAGTTCGTCCCGTGCGCCTCCCCGTGCTCCTCCTCGTGCGGCGCGCCGGGCGCGTGCTCGCCATGATCGGCTGCGGTGTCGGTCACGTGCACCTCGGCATCGTCCGCACCGTGCTCGGCACCGGCCGCCTCGTCGCCGAAGGCGTCATCACCGAAGGCCTCATCGCCGAAGGCCTCGTCGCCGAAGCCATCGTCGAGCGCCTGCTGGACCGCCTCGTCGGCGGCCGGATCCTCGGGGAACGCCTCGTCGGCGAACGGATCGTCCCCGGCGGGCTCGATCGCCTGCGCCGGCATCACCTCGTTCGGGTCGCCCGCCGGCTCCGCGGGCTGCACGATCTGCAGCGGCTGCAAGAGCCGGGTGCGCGGCAGCGTCCCCATCGGCTCGCGGAGCCGCGGCACCACCGAAGGCACCAATGCGGGCGCCGTCGCAGCCGGCGGCGTGGGCTCGGGCTCCTCCGCCTCCTGCGCGAGCAGCGCGGCCGGGAACGCGAGCAGCGCGAGCGTCGCGAGCATCGCGGTCGTACGGGTCATCGGCCCACCTCGCGGCCGAGCAGCTTCTCGGCGATCTGCTTCGCGAGCACCGGAGAGCTCGCCGCGATCTCCTTGCGGATCTTCGCCGCTTCGGAGGACATCTTGGTCTCGGCGTCGCGGACCATGCCGTCGGTCTCGACGCGGACCTTCTCGGTCAGGGTGCGCTCGAGGCGCACACCCTCGGCGCGCAGGCGATCGCGCTCGACGCTCGCCTCGGTGCGCACGCGGGCCATCTCGTTCTCGAACGCGCCGAGCTTGCCCTCGGCCTCCTTCTCGAGGCCGCGCGCCTCCTCGCGGGCTCCGTCGATCGCCCGCTCGCGCTCGTCGAAGAGCGCCATCGTCGGACGGAAGACCAACGCGCGCAGGATGAAGAAGAGCAGCAAGAAGACGCCGAGATAGATGAAGAGCGTGGCGTCGACGTCGAGGATGGGAGCCGAAGAGAGGAGCACGGTGGGCATCGAAGCCTCGTGACGTGGGCTCGCTACGGAGGAGGGCTCTCGGAGCCTCCAGAGGGGCGCTCGGAGCGCGAGCCGGGGACGGTCCCCGGAGACGAAAAAGTGGCCGAGACCCCAGAAAAATGGGCGTTGCGGCGCGCGCTATCTAGCAGCGGGGATTCTGGGAGTCAAGCGACCCTCCGGGTGCCCGGCGCCCGCTCGTTCGGCGTGTGATCCCGTTGAGATACGCCTGCTCGCGCCGCGCCGGGTGGGTAGGGTCCGACGCCCCGAGAGGCAACCCGGATCGAGGCCGCAGATCGAGGCGATCCTGTACTATGCTCGGTCCCTTCGATGCGGAACCTCATCTCGAGCGGGTCGGTGAGCCTCGTCGTCGTCGCGTGGCTCCTCACGCCCTGCGTCGCGCTGGCGCAGCAGGGCTCCCCACGGACGGCGGTCGCCCCCTTCGAGGGCCGGAGCGCGAGCGCCCTGCGACGGGCGGTGGTGCAGGCGATCGACGGCGAGGTCGACGTGGTGCCCGACGACGAGGTGGAGGCCTCCGCCGAGGAGGCCGGGGTCGAGGGCACCGGGCCGAGCGGGGTTCGGGAGCTCGCCTCGGCGCTCGGCGCCGATCTGATCGTGCAGGGCAGCGTGTCGGGCTCCCGGCGGGCGCAGCGAGTCGAGCGCGTGGTCCGCGCGGCCGACGGGGACGAGCTCGCGCGAGGCACGGCGCACTACGGGCGGGGCCGGGCCGCGC